>NZ_JAEHFP010000233.1 GCF_016446475.1 Paracoccus binzhouensis
CGGCCCGCGCCGCCTGAACCGCCCGCCGCTCAGCCGGCGGGGCGGGCCGCCGGCCGCTCCGGCCCGCGGCCGGTCGGGTGCAGCAACGGCAGGAAATCCCCGCGCCGCGCCAGCACGTCGGCCAGCGTATAGCCGTCCAGCACCGCCATGAAGGCTTGCAGCGCCTCGTCCAGCACCGAGGTCAGGCCGCAGGCCGGGGCGATGATGCAGCCGGCGCAGCCGACCAGGTCGAAATCGTCCTCGGTGTGACGGATCAGCGCACCCACGCTGATCTCGGCCGGCGGACGGGCCAGCCGGACGCCGCCGCCCCGGCCGCGCACGCTGGACAGATAGCCGGCATTCACCAGATCGTTGATGACCTTCATCAGGTGATTTTGCGAGATTCCGTAAGCGGTTGCCATCTCGGCGATCGAGCATAGCCGATCGGGCTGCCGCCCCAGATACAGCAGCACCCGCATCGCAAAATCGGTGTATCGCGTCAGTCGCATCCCGCCTTCCCGAAAACATGCACAGGAATTGCATGATTTCCCGCGCAAGGATAGATGTATCGCGGATACATGATTTCGACCCCGCGTCGCGACAACCCCGGACAGGAGAATTTCCATGACCCAGACCCTCGGCGCCCAGACCATCGCGCTGGTCAAGGCCACCGTTCCCGCGCTTGAGGCGCATGGCATGGACATCGTGCACGAGATGTATGCCCGCATGTTCCGCGACCCGGCGATCCGCGACCTGTTCAACCAGTCGCATCACGGCGCCAGCGACGCCCAGCCGCGGGCGCTGACCGGCGCGATCCTCGCCTATGCCGGCAATATCGAGAACCTGGCGGCGCTGGCCCCGGCGGTCGAGCGCATCGCCCAGAAGCATGTCGGCCTGCAGATCCTGCCCGAGCATTACCCGCATGTCGCCGAGGCGCTTCTGGGCGCCATCCGCCATGTGCTGGGCGAGGCGGCAAGCGACGAGGTGCTGGCCGCCTGGGGCGAGGCCTACTGGTTCCTGGCCAATATCCTGATCGCCCGCGAGAAGCGGCTTTACGGTGCCCAGGCCGAGGCCGCCGGCGGCTGGAACGGCTGGCGCGACTTCCGCATCGAGGACGTGATCCGCGAAAGCAGCGTCATCAAGTCCTTCGTGCTGCGCCCGGTCGATGGCGGTCCGGTGATGGACCACAAGCCCGGCCAGTATCTGACCTTCTGGTTCGAGATCCCCGGCCATCCGGCGGCCAAGCGCAACTATTCCATCTCGGCCGCGCCGAATGGCGAAACCTATCGCATCTCGGTCAAGCGCGAGTCGATGGGACTGGCCTCGGGCTGGCTGCACGGACAGGCGCCGGGCACGGTGCTGAAGGTGGCGGCGCCGGCGGGCGAGTTCTTCCTGGACGGCCGGCCGACGCGCCCGGTGGTGCTGCTGTCGGGGGGCGTGGGCCTGACGCCGATGGTCGCCATGCTGGAAGCGCTGGTCGCCGAAGGTGCCGAGGTGCCGGTGCATTACCTCCACGGCACCCATGACCGCGACACCCATGCCATGCGCGCCCATGAGCGTATCGCGGGCATCAAGATTCAGGATTCCCGGCCTGCTCGTGATGTGCTTCCCTTTTGCTGAGGCAGGTATGGGGGAGCTGATG
>NZ_JAEHFP010000234.1 GCF_016446475.1 Paracoccus binzhouensis
CTGGTCCTGCGCCTGCGCCGCGCCTTCGGCCGGCTCGATCCGGCGCTGGCCGAGCTGGGCCCGCGCCTGCCGCTGACCGTGACCACCGCGCAGCTCGACGCGCTGATCGCCGCGGCCGAGGCCGAGAATTTCAGCCTGGCCGCGCGGCGCATGGGGCTGGCGCAGCCGACCGTGCACCGCGCCGTCGCCCAGCTCGAGAAGGAAGCCGGCCGGCCGCTGTTCGAGCGCACCGCCCATGGGGTGATCGCCACGCGCGCGGCGCAGGCCCTGGCCCGGGCCGCACGGCTGGCCTTCTCCGAGCTTGACCAGGCCGAGGCCGACCTGGCCGAGCTGGTCGGCCGCGAGGTCGGCCGCATCGTGGTCGGCGCCATGCCGCTGGCGCGCTCGCACCTGCTGCCGCGCGCCATCGCCCGGTTCCGCGCCCGCCGCCCCACCATGCCGGTGCGGGCACTGGACGGGCCCTATGAGGACATGATGGCCGGGCTGCGCCGGGGCGAAGTCGATTTCCTGGTCGGCGCGCTGCGCGATCCCGCCCCGATCGGCGATGTCGAGCAGATCCGGCTGTTCGACGACACCCTGGTCATGGTCGCCCGCCCCGGCCATCCGCTGGCCGGGCGGCAGGGGCTGGACGCCGCGGCGCTGGCGCATTTCCCCATGGTGGCCGCGGCCGAAAGAACCCCGGCGCGCCGCGCCTTCGACCGGATCTTCGCCGCGGCCGGCGGCCCGCCGCACAGCCTGCTGGAAACCGGCTCGATGATCCTGATGCGCGAATTGCTGCGGGTCTCGGACCATGTCGGCTGTATCTCGCGCCTGCAAGTCGCGGCCGAGATCGAGCTCGGCGCGCTGTGCCTGCTGGACCTGGACTTGCCGGAAACCCGGAGGCCCATCGGGCTGAGCCAGCGCCGGGACTGGCTGCCCACCCGCGCCCAGGCCGAGTTCCTGACCGAGCTGCGCGCCGTCAGCGCCGAACGCTGATGATGCCGGCGACTGAAGGCTGGCGGCCGCACAGCCGCCAGGCCCGGGATCAGGAGCGCAGGATCGTCGAGACCTGCGCCCGGCCGTTGTCGCACTTTCTGCCGTCGAGTTCCTCCCGCTCCTGCCGGACATTCTCGGGTCCCGGGTCCACGCGATCATTGGCCTTGCAGATCAGGGACAGGTGCCGCGACTCGAATCTCTTGCAGCGCGACCCCGGCCCCTTCTGCGCTTCTTGCGATCTTCTGGAACCCGGCCATCGATTCGGCGCGCGAGCGGTTGAGGTTCTTCCGGTTGTGGCTTTCCGAGGCCGAGGCGAACATCACCACGGCGTCGATCCCCGCCGCGATGGCGGCCTCGGCGCCGCGCGGGTTGGGCACCAGGGCGCTGAAGCGGATGCCGGGCCGGCCGCGGAAATGCCGCACCAGCTCGGCCGCGTCGCGCATCTGCGGCACGGCGCGGGGCGAGACGAAGGATGTCAGCTCGACCGAGCGGATGCCGGCGGCGATCAGGCCTTCGACCAGCCGGATCTTGTCCCCGGTCGAGACGAAGGCCTGCTCGGATTGCAGGCCGTCGCGCGGCGAGACCTCGGTCACCGCGACCTGCCTGTCCGATGCGGATGCCGGGCCGGTC
>NZ_JAEHFP010000235.1 GCF_016446475.1 Paracoccus binzhouensis
CGTGCCAAGGTCACCTCCCACGTAGAGATGATCTTGAATCACAGCCAGACGCGCAGGGGAATCCTTTTTGTCAACACAACCTAGCACTTAGGCAGGACTCCACCTGCGCTAACCGCCAGGTTCGGATCTGTTCATTTCTCGACTCGTCAGGATGCATGCTCTGCCCGACGATACGTTCGCACAATATCTCCCGGTCGACGTCCAAATAGAAATGAATGAAATTTGAATCGATCGATCGAACAGCGGAAAAGATCTCGTCGCGATGCGCTGGGTTCAGCAAGGTCATCGGCACTGCAATGTCCTGAGGATAATGGTCGCGTAGCTCGGCAATCGCCTGAACTGTAAGCCGACGCCAAAAAGGCAGGTCCTGATAGTTTCCGCTAGGTGGCATCGCCACGACCGTCTTGACGACGTAACCGATTTCCTCAGGGTCTAAAACGAGGAGGTCGGACCGCTTTTCGCACAGCCTTGAGGCGAGTGTGGTTTTGCCTGCGCCGAACGGTCCATCGATCCATATAATCATTGTTTCTATCGCTCCGCAGCGCTGCCAGCGCCTGTGAAACCAGACTCCGTGAATAAAACGTCGAACTGTTGTTCAGGTCGGACATCCTTAAAGTAGAAGTCCTCAGCAGCCTGCCACTGGTACTCCCAGGCACCCATCTCACCTTCGCGGGCGAGAAGCCTAGCCTGCCGGACAGGTTCGTCAACCTTCAACAATACCGAAAGATCGATCAGATCGGCCAGTTCCGGCCGAGCCGAGTATACGCCTTCGAGGATGATGATCTGCCTCGGTTCAATGCACGTGGGTTCGTCGAGGAGTCTTCCGTCAAACGTCTCCCAGTCGAATGCCCGCCAGCTGGCGCGATGACCCGCGCGCAGGCTCTCAAGCACGGCACGCTGTCGTACCCAATCGATGCAGCTGCGAACCAAGCAGGCGGGAGGCTCCTCACGTATGGACGTTCCTCCGGCATAGAAGTCGTCACCCTCGACCAGCGTCGCGCCCAAGTCCGCAGCAAGGACTGCAGCAAGCGTCGATTTGCCAGTGCCGCTGCGCCCATCGATGGCAACCGAAAGCGGCCGTCGGCTGCAAGCCGCTTTCAGGGAAAGCAAATCGCTCAATGCGCCGAGGTCAGCTGGGTGGTACTGCGTCATGACTTTTTTTTCTTACAGGTTCATTCGACTGCGCATCGGGCTGACCCCGAACGTGCGCACTCACATCCCACGATGCGCATTTGTCGACCGATGCTTTCTATGCGTCAGGCGGGATCCAGGGGATTCCCCTCTAACTCTAGTCAAGGAGACAGGCAATTGGGCCGCCTTCTATCTTCCGCATTCATGCTATCGGAAGTAGCCATTGCCGGGTACCTGCTCACCCCCGCCGGAGAGGAACTGCGTGACGGCGCCCTGCGCGTCGAGGAG
>NZ_JAEHFP010000236.1 GCF_016446475.1 Paracoccus binzhouensis
GCATTGCCCAGCCGCGCCACCCGGATCACGTCGGCCCGGGCGCCGGGACGCAGCGCGCCGCGGTCGGCCAGCCCCGCCGCCGCCGCCGGTGCCGAGGTGACGGTGGCCACGCCGCGCGGCATGTCGTTCCACAGGTCGCCCAGCATCAGCGCCGCCGTCAGCAGCGACGAGGGCACGTAATCCGAGGACAGGATGTCCAGCAGCCCGGCCTCGGCCAGGACATGGGCTGCGACATTGCCGGAATGGCTGCCGCCGCGGATCAGGTTCGGCGCGCCCATCATCACCGCGATGCCCCGGTCGCGGCAGGCCCGCGCCGCCTCCTCGGTGGTCGGGAACTCGGCCAGGCGGGCGCCGTGGCTGGCCGAGACCGCCACCTGCCCGGCGGTGGTGTCGTCATGGCTGGCCAGCACCGCGCCATAGCGGCGCGCCTCGGCCACGGCGGTGGCCTCGTGCAGGGCGCCCAGCCGGTCGCGCAGCGCCTGCTGGCTTTCGACATGGGCGTCGAATTCGGCATCGGACAGGCCGCGCTTGCCGATCACGTAGTCGCGCAGCTTGCCGATGTCGCGGAACTGGCGCTGGCCGGGGGTGTGGTCCATCAGGCTGACGATGCCGACGCGGTCCTCGGGGCCGAACTTGGCCATTTCCTCGACCAGGGTTTCCGAGCAGATCTCGGCCCGCAGGTGCAGGAAATGGCTGATGCGCAGCGCACCCTGCGCCCGCAGCTGCAGGATCTCGGTCGCCAGCGCCCGGGCATATTCGCCATAGCCGACATTCGAGCTGGTGAAGACCGAACCCACGCGCAATGCGTCGAAGACCGTGGTGATCCCGGTCGAGGCGAGTTCCGCATCATGGGCGACGATGGCGGCCTGATGCGGCCATTCGACCTTGGGGCGCGGCTGCAGGTGGCGTTCCAGGTTGTCGGTATGAAGCTCGACCAGGCCGGGCAGGACCAGGTCGCCCGCGCAATCGACGGCGCTCGGCGGAACGGCGCCGCCCTCGGCGATTTCGGCGATGCGGCCCTCGGCCAGGCGGATCTGGCCGCGAAGGACCCGGTCGGGCAGGATCAGCATGGCGTTGGCAAGGATGGTCTGGGTCATCGGTCGATCCTGTCTTGCTGTCCGGGGCAGGGGTGGGCTGATGGGCATGGGCGGTTCCGGCGGCCGCATCGCTACGACCCGGCCGGCTGAATGGGGGCGGGCTGCAGCGCCGCCAGGAAGCGCGTCAGCCCGATCTCGGCGCTGGCATCGTTGATCACGGTCCGATGGGCGATGCCCTCGGGCAGGGCGAATCCGGCCCGGTCCAGCCGCCGCGCCCGGTCCGCGGCGCCCTCGCGGCCGCGCAAGGCCAGGCGCGCCGCCAGCACCGGGGCGGGGGCGGTGACCAGCAGCACGGCCAGGCC
>NZ_JAEHFP010000237.1 GCF_016446475.1 Paracoccus binzhouensis
GCCCGAACGCGCCGCGACCTGCGAGGGCGCGGCGCCGCGCGGCGCCGCGGGGGCGGTGGTGACGATCTGCACCTTTTCGACCCCCGGCAGGGCGGACAGCAGGCGCTGCGCCTCGGCCTCGACCGGGCCGAGCGCGCGGGCGGTGGCGGCATCCTCGGCCTCGATGACGAATCGGATCACCCCCGATTCCACCGCCAGCGCCCGCACCAGGTCGCGCGAAACCAGGGTTCCGCCCCCCGGGACCGCGATCCGCGCCAGTTCCTCAAGCACACGTTCCCGTGAAATCGCCATGGCTTCCCCCGAATTGCAGCGGCGGCAGCATGGCAATTTGCGCCGGGAACGGCAAGCGAGCGCGGGGGCGAGCCCGCTTAAGTGGCTGTGACCCCGCGTAAAATACGACCGAACAGATAGGAAATGACCGGAGCCGCCCAGGCAGGGACAGAAAATTTCGCGGAATATTAACGATTTGTAACGGCCTTCCCGAAACAGCCATGCCGTTTCTGCATAGCAGCATGTCGCCTTCGGCCGTTGTGCAATCGCAGAAAAAGGCCCATGTTCGCCCTAACAGCACGGCAGGCAGAAAACGCAGCGCCCGCCGCGCCATCCGCAAGACGAAAGAGTGTATGAAATGGCTGTCCTCGACCTGATCCATGGCGGTATGCACCGCAACCACGTCGCCGGCAATGGCGGGATCGCGAAGTTCGTGGCCAATATCCGTGAGAACATGGCCCGCCGCGCGGTCTATCGTCAGACCCTGCGCGAACTGGGCGAGCTTTCGAACCGCGACCTGGCCGATCTGGGCCTGAACCGCGGCAGCATCCGCAGCGTGGCCTATGAGGCCGCCTGGGGGTCCAAGTAAGGCATAGAACACCCGACCCACTCCTCCTCCCTTGGGTCCGGGTTCAGGCGGCATCCTCCCTCCTCCTCCCTGAGGATGCCGCCGACCAGATACGGCGAGACCCCCTCCTCCTCCCTGGGTCTCGCGGTTCCGGCGGCCGCCTCCCTCCTCCTCCCGGAGGCGCCGCCAAAACGATACGGCGAAGCCCCTCCTCCTCCCTGGGCTTCCCGGTTCAGGCGGCACCCTCCCTCCTCCTCCCTGAGGGTGCCGCCAAGGAATACCGCCGCAAGGCGGGACAAGATGCGACGGTCCCTCTCCTCCTCCCCGGGATCGTCGACACGCGGTGATGGCCTCCCCCTCCCTGCCATTGCCGCACCCCATACGGCGAGATCCCTCCTCCTCCCTGGGTCTCGCGGTTCCGGCGGCCGCCTCCCTCCTCCTCCCGGAGGCGCCGCCAAACGATACGGCGAAGCCCCTCCTCCTCCCTGGGCTTCCCGGTTCAGGCGGCACCCTCCCTCCTCCTCCCTGAGGGTGCCGCCAAGGAAGGTGCCGCCAAGGAATACCGCCGCAAGGCGGGACAAGATGCGACGGTCCCTCTCCTCCTCCCCGGGATCGTCGACACGCGGTGATGGCTCCCTCCTCCCTGCCATTGCCGCACCCCATACGCGGCCCCTCCTCCTCCCTGGGCCAGCGTTGTGCGGCGGCGCCCCCTCCTCCTCCCTGGGCGCCGCCGCTTTTCATTTCCGGGCCATCGGGTTAATCGCTGGGCATGTTGTCCTATCAGCACGCCTATCACGCCGGGAACCTGGCCGACCTGCACAAGCACGCGCTGCTGGCCTGGATTCTGGCCTATCTGACCGCCAAGCCGAAGCCGCTGTCCTATCTGGAAACCCATGCCGGGCGCGGCCTCTACGACCTGGCGGCGCCCGAGGCAGAAAAGACCGGCGAGGCGGCGGCCGGCATCACCCGTGCGCTTGCCAAGAACTGGTTGCCCGGAGATCACCCGCTGCGGCTGGCGCTCGACGCGGTGCGCGACCGCCATGGCGCGACCGCCTATCCCGGCTCGCCGCTGATCGCGCGGCATTTCCTGCGACCGGGCGACGTGGCGCATCTGGCCGAGCTGCACCCGGCCGAGCACGAGGCGCTGGCGCAGGTTGCCGGCTTCGCGCATCTGCACCGGCAGGACGGATTCCAGATGGTGCAGGCGCTTTGCCCGCCGATGCCGCGCCGCGGCCTGCTGCTGATCGACCCGAGCTATGAGGTCAAGGCCGATTACGACGCCATCCCGCGCCACATCGCCAAGCTGGCGCGCAAGTGGAACGTCGGCGTCATTGCGCTGTGGTATCCGATCCTGACCGACAGCCGCCATGCGCCCATGGTCGAGGCGCTGCGCCGGGACCATCCCGAGGCGCTGGCCTCGGAGGTGGGCTTCCCGCCGGCGCGGCCCGGCCATGGCATGGTCGGCTCGGGCATGGTCGTGCTGAACCCGCCTTACGGGCTGGCCGAGGAAGCCCGGCGAATCGCCGCGCTTTTCTAGGTCATGTTGACAAATGGCGAAGCCAGAGCCTGATGCAGGCGATGTCGATGAAGCCGAGGAAACTGTCTGCGGTTTTGTCGTA
>NZ_JAEHFP010000238.1 GCF_016446475.1 Paracoccus binzhouensis
CTGCTGGCCGGGCAGGCCGGGCGCGCGCGGGCGCCGCTCTGGCTGGTGCCGATCAGCGCCGCGGCGCGGGCGGCGTGGCGAAACCCCGCCGACCGCATCGCCGTCGCCCCTGCCCCCGACGCGCAAGGGATGATATGCGCGCTGGAAAGGCTGCTCGGCGTGGAACAAAGCATGTGAGGCGGGTTGAGGCATATCGCGCCGCCCACTAGACTGCCGCCGGGAGCCAGTCATGATTGCGGGCCGGGGGCGACGGCAAGGGCCGATGCTGCCGGGGCGCGATGCGAAACGGAACGGGGAAGAATTGTGAGAAAGCCAGAAGCCAATTCCAGCGAGAGCAAGGCAAGCCCCGTTCAGGAAACGAAAAGGAAGGCGGTCTCGGGCCCGGTGATCGAAAGCCGGCCCGTCAGCTCGGGCGAAGGCGCCGCGCCGGCCAGGGCCGAGGCCAAGCCGATGGTCGAATCGCGGCTGGTCGGCTCGGGCCTGGGCGCCGAGGCCGCGACGCCCAAATCCTCGGCCTCGGCCACGCCGCCGGGCGGGGCCCGGGCCGAATCGTCGCCCATTCCGGCGGTCGCTGCCGCGAAACCCGAGGCTGCGAAACCCGAGGCCGCGAAGCACGTCGCTCCGAAGCCCGATACCGCCAAGCCCGAGCCGAAGCCCGAACCCGCGCGTATCGAGACCCGGGTGGTCGAGGTGCGCAAGGCCGGCTTCGTGCCGACTTTCCTGGGCGGCGTGGTCGCCGCCGGGCTGGGCGCCGCCGCGGCCTGGTGGGCGATCCCGCATCTGCCGCCGGCCTGGCAGCCCGTCCCGCCCGCCTCGGCCCCGACCGAGGCCGAGATCGCCGCTGCCCGCGAAGCCGGCGCCGAGGCCGCCAAGGCCGAAATCGAGGCCCAGGGCAATGCCTTCGCCAGCCGCGCCGCGGATGCCGGCGCCGATGCGGCGCGCCAGGCGCTGGCCGATGCCTCGCTGCAGGGCGGCGATGCCGAGGCGCTCAAGGCCCAGGCCGAGAAGCTGGCGGCGCTGGAAAGGACCGTTGCGGACCTGGCGGCGCGGCCGGCCACGCAGACCGTGGTTTCGGGCGAGAACGGCGCGCAGCTGCAGCAATTGGTGGATGACGTGAACGCCCGCCTGGCGGCGCAGCAGCAACGTATCGACGAGCTGGCCGCGCGCCCGGCGGCCGACCCGGCTGCGGATTCGGCGGTGGCCGAGCGCATGCAGGACTTCGCCGCCCAGGCGCAGGCGCTGCAAGGCCAGATCGCCGCCGCCGCCGCCGAGGCCGAGAAGCGCATCGCTGCCGCCCAGTCCCAGGCCGCCGCGCTGCAGGAAAGCGCCGAGGCCGCCAATCGCCGCGCCCGCGCCGCCACC
>NZ_JAEHFP010000239.1 GCF_016446475.1 Paracoccus binzhouensis
TTGCGTGCCAAGGTCACCTCCCACGTAGAGATGATCTTGAATCACAGCCAGACGCGCAGGGGAATCCTTTTTGTCAACACAACCTAGACTGGCGCCAGCCCCGCCATCTGAACCTGCAGACCCCACGCAGGCGGCCCGATTCTCTGCGACGGAATTGGGCCGATCAGCACGAAGTATGGGAGTTTCCACAGGCAAGTAATTGAAGTTCTTGTTTTCTCGCAGGGCACAGCCGAGCGCGTAGGCACGATGCAGCGGTACGACGCATCAGCATCACTGTTGACCTGCATCGATGGGATGCGAGCCTAGTCCTTGACTACGCTGCTGCTTGATGCGTCGAGTGGTGAATAGCGCACATTCAAGACCGTCCAGCCTACGCCGACCATCTTTGCAGCCGCTTGCCGGGCAACAGCTCGTACGGCAACTTCCAGCCTGGCATTTTCATCAGCCGATCCAGCCAGGCAGTGATATTGGGGTATGAGGCCGTCAGATCGATCCCTGTCTCGTCCATGGGATAAGACAGGTAAGCGCACATTGAAATATCTGCGATGGTCAAGCGTTCGCACGCTACGAAGGTGGTCGCGCCAAGATGTTGCTCGAGGATGCCCAGATAGTCCTTGACCCGGGCCAAGTGCCAGGCCAGCACGGCCGGATCACTCTTGGGCGTGAAGGTGCGCAAGAAGCGATAGGTAGCCATTCCACCGGACATTTTCTGGTTGTCCCAGAAGAGCCAGCGAAGAAGCTCGTAGGTCTCTGCGTCGTTTGTCGCCCCGAATTTCTCGTACTGGGCCGCAAGCTGCAGCAGGATCGGTGCAGTCTGCGTTAATTTGCGGCCATTGACCTCCAGCACTGGGATTTCACCCATCGGATTGATCGTGCGCCGCCACTCCGGCGTCCACGTCACGCGCGCCCCGAAATCCGTCCAGATGGACTCGAAGGTTTGGCCGCAGAGCGTCAGCATCAGTGCCAGCTTGTAGCTGTTTCCTGACTCGGGGAAATAGTGGAGACGATATGTATCCACCGTAGTTCTTTCCTCCCAAGCGACTGTAGCATTGCGGCTGAGGCGGGTTTCCATTGCCTTGCTAGACCGGCTTCACAAGCGCCAACACGGCGATGACCAACATCGCAACAACGATACCGAGGTCAGCGCCAGGAATTTTTTCCGCAGACGCTCCTGTCCGAAGGCAACGACGTATTCGGCCAGAACGTAAACCGTGGAATGCCGACAGGGCGACGACGAAAATCAGCTTGACTATCAGCCATCCTGATGACGGTCGTGTCGCGAATGCTGTGGAAATTCCCTGGCGGCGCGCTCCGAGCATTTGAAGGTTCGTTTTTTCAGGCTGCGAGGTCAAGGGGC
>NZ_JAEHFP010000024.1 GCF_016446475.1 Paracoccus binzhouensis
CGGCCGGGGCCTCGGCCAGCGCAAGCAGCGCCGCGGCCGCGACGACCAGGACAATCGCAAGGGCGGTCGGCAGCGCCGCCCCCGCCCGGCCCAGCGGCCGGGCCAGGCGAGCGGTCGCCACCGCCCCGGCCAGGGCTAGCCCGCCCGCATAGGCCAGCTTCACCAGGAAGACCGGGCTTGCCATCATGGCCGCCCAGTCGTGGCGCAGGCCCAGCAGGCCGGCCATCAGCACCGCCGCGCCAAGCAGCCCCAGGCCCAAGGCGGCCAGCAGCCGCCGCTCCAGCGCCAGGGCGGGCACCGGCCGAAGGTCGCGGACCAGCCGGTCGATCAGCTCCTTGCCCGGATCGGTCATGTCTTGCCTCCGAACTGGTTGCGCAGGGCCAGGATCCCGCGATGCACGATCACCTTGACCGAGGCGACCGACAAGCCGGTCTCGGCCGAAGTCTCGGCGATGCTCTTGCCCTCGAGCCTGGTCTTGGCGATCACCGCGCGCGTCCGCTCGGGCAGGCGCGACAGAAGCGCATCGACATCGAGCCGGGCACCGGCCAGGGCGGCGCCGTCCGCCGGATCGGCGAGCAACTCGGCGAAATCGTCCAGCGGCACCTGCACGGCGCGCCGGGACCGGCGCAGGAAGTCGATCAGCTTGTGCCGGGCGATGGCATGGACCCAGGCCATGAAGGGAAAGGCCGGATCGAAGGTCATCCGGCGCGCGTGCAGGGCAAGCAGCGTCTCTTGCACCAGGTCCTCGGCATGGGCGGACAGGTCATCATGGAGCCTCCTTCTGAAATACGCCCGCAGCAGCGGCGTCAGGGCCTCGAGCAGGCAGCGATAGGCCGCCCCGTCTCCGTCGAGAGAGGCCACCATCAGGCAATGCAGCTCATGTTCGCTCGGGCGCAGAAACATATCTCCTGCAAGTTCGCGGCTCGGGGGCGAAAGGTTACAGCATCCGGGCGGAAAAAAATCCGGAAGCGGCGCTTTCACGAGGGCGTGAGCACTGTAACCCGGACCGGCGGCGCAGCGAAGACCTCCTTGCAGGCCGCGGGACATGCCCCGGCCGCTTTCAGCATTGGAGTAAACAGATGTTCGCCAAGACCACAGCTTTCGCCGCCCTCCTCGTCGCCTCGCTGGGCGCGGCCCATGCCGACGACGCCAAGAAGCCGATGGACGCCATGGCCGCGGACCAGATGTCCAGCGACGCCATGGGCAAGGGCGACTGCGCAGAGGGCACCGGCACCGACGCCATGGCCACGGATTGCATGGAGGCCGACAAGATGGACGCCGACAAGATGGGCACGGATGCCATGGCCACCGACCAGATGGGCGCGGATCAGGGCTCGGCGATGGAAACCGACGCGATGGGGACCGACGCGATGGAAACCGACGGCGCCATGCCGAAATCGCAATGACGGCCACCGGCCCCTTTCGGCAGTCCCGGAAGGGGCCGGCCCCAGCCAGCCGGAGAACCGTCCCATGCCGCTGACCGGATCCCTGTCCCCCGCCCCCCGCCAGCCGGGCCCGCTGGTGCGCCGCCATGCCCTGTGGACCCGGGCGACGCATTGGTCCTGGGCCTTGTGCATCGCCTTCCTGGTCCCGTCCGGCCTGCAGATCTTCAACGCGCATCCGGTGCTCTACTGGGGGCAGGAAAGCGGGTTCGGCTACGACAATGCCGTGCTGCGCATCATGGCGGTCGAGACGCCCGCCGGCCTGCGCGGCCGGACCGAGATCCTGGGCCATGGCTTCGACACCACCGGCCTCCTGGGCCTGAGCGGCCCGGCCGAACGCCCGCAATCGCGCGGCTTTCCGGCGTGGAGCACGCTGCCCTCCTATCGGGATCTGGGCACCGGGCGGGTCATCCATTTCTTCTTCGCCTGGCTGCTGGCCGCCACGCTGGCGCTGTGGTTCCTGGGCAGCCTGCTGAACGGGCACCTGCGCAGGGACATCCTGCCGCGACCGCGCGACCTGCGGGCGCTTCCCGCCGACATCGCCAGCCATGCCCGGCTGCGCTTCCACCGGGCCGCGGAATACGGCGCGCTGCAGAAGCTCAGCTACGGCGCGGTGCTGGGGATCGTCCTGCCGGTGATCGTGCTGACCGGCCTGACCATGAGCCCGACGATGAACGCCGCCTGGCCCTGGCTTCTGGATCTGTTCGGCGGTCGGCAGAGCGCGCGGACCCTGCATTTCGTCGCGGCCTTCCTGCTGCTGGCCTTCCTGGCCGTGCATCTGCTGATGGTGCTGCTGGCCGGTCCGCTGAACGAGCTGCGCGCGATGATCACCGGCTGGTATCGCACCGATCCGCCCGCCCCCGCCGCGATGAAGGGCCGCGACCATGACCGCTGAACGGGATCTCTCGCGCCGCCGCCTGCTGGGACTGGGCGCGGCCGGCCTGTCGAGCCTGACGCTGTCCGGTTGCGGGCGCCTCGATTTCCTGGCCGACGAGGGCGCGGCGAGGAACCTGATGGCCCGCGCCAACGGCCTGACCTATCGCATCCAGCGGGCGCTGGCCGGCAACGCCCTGGCCCCGGAATATGCCGAGACCGAAATCCGGCAGGGCCAGCGGCCGAACGGCTCGCGCGACCCGGATTCGCCCGCCTATCTGGCGCTGAAGGCGAAGGGCTTCGCCGATTACCGGCTGGTCGTCGACGGGCTGGTGCAGCGGCCGCGCGCCTTCTCTCTGGCCGAGCTGCACAACATGCCGTCGCGCACCCAGATCACCCGCCACGATTGCGTCGAGGGCTGGAGCTGCATTGCCAAATGGACCGGCACGCCGCTGTCGCATCTGCTGGATCAGGTCCAGGTCTTGCCCGCCGCGCGTTTCGTGGTGTTCCACTGCTTCGACGATCTGGGCAATACGCGCAGCGGCCCGGCCCTCTATTACGAATCCTGCGACATGATCGACGCCCGCCACCCGCAGACCATCGCCGCCTATGGGCTGAACGGCCGGGCGCTGCCGGTGGCGAACGGAGCGCCGCTGCGGATCCGGGTCGAACGCGCCCTGGGCTACAAGCAGGCGAAATACGTGCATCGGATCGAACTGGTGGACAGTTTCGCGCGCCTGTGGGGCGGCAAGGGCGGCTATTGGGAAGACCGCGGCTATGACTGGTTCGCGGGCATATGACGGGCGGGCCTGCCGCGGCGCTGGCAGCCCTTCGGGCGAGCCGGACCGCGTTCATCCCCGAAACATCCGCCCCGGTGCCGATCCAGCCATGGATCGCGCGCCAAACGGACTGATTGCCCGCTGCCCTGGCGCCGGACAATCTGGTCCGATCCCGTGACAACCCCATCAGGGTCCCATGATCCTAGCCATCGACGCACCCGGGAAGATGGTGATGGTGGCGCTGGAATACATCTTCCAGCGCCTGTCCTTCGCGTGTCGCGCCGTGGGGTGATGTGCCTGAACCGATGCGGACAAGGGTTCGTGCAGGCATTCGCCAGCGTCTTCCTGGGACCGATGACCGGGATCAGCCACCACTGGCACGGCAGGACCGCCGCCGCCCCGCATGGCGGGGAGCCCCTGATCCGAAACGGCGATCCCGGGCCGGGGGGACAGACATGCGCTCCATAATATATCTCAATAACATATTTTGCCGCACCCATGCGATGATATGCCCGCCCGCCCCGCGATAGACTGGCCGGCATCAGGGAAAGCCGCCCGGCGACGGGGCGCGCTTGCCGCAGCGGGCCGGCCAAGGGAGGGGCGGACCCGCAACGGAATGCGGCGGATCATGGGAGGACAGGCAATGCTCAACAGACGGACCTTCATCGCCTCGGGCGCGGCGCTGGCCGGGCTGGGGCTGGCGCGGCCGGCGCTGGCACAAGGCAAGGCGATCAGGATCGGCTATGTCAGCCCGCAGACCGGGCCGCTTTCGGCCTTCTCGGCCGCGGACGATTTCATGGTCCGGCAGTTCCTGGCCGCCGCGCCGGGACTCGGCATCAAGGCCGAGGTGATCGTCAAGGACAGCCAGTCCAACCCCAACCGCGCCGCCGAGGTGGCGCGCGAACTGATCAGCCGCGACGAGGTGAACCTGATCCTCGTCGCCTCGACCCCCGAGACCACGAACCCGGTCTGCAGCGTGGCGGAATCCGAGGAGATCCCGGTGATCTCGACCGTGGCGCCGTGGCAGCCCTGGTTCATCGGCCAGCAGGGCAATCCGGCCGAGCCGGAAAGCTGGCAGGAGTTCGACTATGTCTATCACTTCTTCTGGGGGCTCGAGGACAATGTCCGGGTCTTCATGAACATGTGGGAGGCCGTGCAGACCAACAGATCGGTCGGCGCGCTCTGGCCGAACGACAGCGACGGCAATGCCTGGGCCTCGGACGTGGGCATGCCGCCGGCGCTGGCCGAGGCCGGCTATCGGCTGACCGATCCCGGCCGCTACCAGAACCTGACCGACGATTTCAGCGCCCAGATCAGCGCCTTCAAACAGGCGCAGGCCGAGATCCTGGTCGGCATCCCGATCCCGCCGGATTTCACCACCTTCTGGACCCAGGCCCGGCAGCAGGGCTACCGGCCCAAGCTGGTCTCGGTCGCCAAGGCGCTGCTGTTTCCCGAAAGCGTCGCCGCGCTTGGCGAGCTGGGCGACAACCTGACCGCCGAAGTCTGGTGGTCGCCGCAGCACCCGTTCCGCTCGTCCCTGACCGGGCAGAGCGCGGGCGAGCTGGCCGCCGATTTCGAAACCGCGGCCAAGCGGCAATGGACCCAGCCCGCCGGCTTCGTCCATGCCCTGTTCGAGGTCGCCGCCGACGCCATCCGCCGCACCGACGACCCGACCGATGGCGATGCGCTGGCCGAGGCCATCGCCGCCACCGACCTGCAGACCGTGGTCGGCCGCGTCGCCTGGGGACAGGAGAACGTGCCCGAATTCGCCCGCAGGAACGTCGCCAAAACACCGCTGGTCGGTGGGCAATGGCGCCGCAAGGAGGACGGCAGCTTCGACCTGGTGATCGTCGAGAACGCGCTGGCGCCCGAGATCCCGCTGGGCGACAGCATCCGGACGCTGGCGTGATGGCGCTGCTTTCGCTGCAATCCGTGTCGAAAAGCTTCGGCGCGCTGAAGGTCACCGACGATGTCAGCTTCGATCTGCAACCGGGCGAGGCACTTGGCATCATCGGCCCGAACGGCGCCGGGAAATCGACGCTGTTCAACCTGATCACCGGCAACCTGCGGCCGGATTCCGGGCAGATCCTGCTGGACGGGCGCGATGTCAGCGCCGATTCGGTCATGGCGCGCTGCGCGGCGGGCATCGGCCGCTCGTTCCAGATCCCGCAGCCCTTCGGCCACCTTTCGGTTTATGAAAACCTGCTGGTCGCGGCGCGCTTCGGCGGCGGGCTGGCAGCGGCCGAGGCGCCGGAATTCTGCATGGACATCCTGCGCCGCACCGGGCTGGCCGGTGCCGCCGACAATCCCGCGGGCGGGTTGCCGCTGCTCAGCCGCAAGCGGCTGGAGCTGGCCCGCGCCATGGCGACGCGACCGCGGGTGCTGCTGCTCGACGAGATCGCCGGCGGGCTGACCGATGCCGAATGTGTCGAACTGGTCGCCACCATCCGCGCCATCCATGCCGAGGGCACCGCCATCGTCTGGATCGAGCATGTGCTGCATGCGCTGAACAGCGTGGTCGGCCGGCTGATCGTGCTGAATTTCGGCCGGCTGCTGATGGTCGGCGACGTCAGGACGGTGATGAACTCGGCCGAGGTGCGCGAGATCTACCTGGGGGCCGAGGTATGAGCGAACCCATCCTGTCGGTTTCCGGCCTGACCGCGCATTACGGCGATTTCCAGGCGCTGTTCGGCGTCGACGTGGCGCTGCAGCAGGGCGAGGTCGTGGCCATCATCGGCGCCAACGGCGCCGGCAAGACCACCCTGATGCGGGCGATCACCGGCGTCGCCCGCGTCAGCGCCGGCCGCATCCGGCTGGACGGGTGCGACATCACCGGCACCCCGGCGCCCGACATCCTGATGGCCGGCATCGCCATGGTGCCCGAGGGGCGGCGGCTCTTCCCCTCGCTCAGCGTCGAGGAGAACCTGCTGATCGGCGCCCATGCGCGCCGCACCAGGGGGCACTGGAACCTGGAAAGCGTCTATCGCCTGTTTCCCATCCTGCGCGAGCGCCGCGACCATCCCGGCACGGCGCTGTCGGGGGGCCAGCAGCAGATGGTCGCCATCGGCCGGGCGCTGATGTCCAATCCGCGCGTGCTGCTGTGCGACGAGCTCAGCCTCGGCCTCGCCCCGGTGGTGATCCGCGAGATCTATGCCGCCTTCCCCGAGATCCACGCCAGCGGCGCCTCGATCGTGGTGATCGAGCAGGATGTGGGCCAGGCGCTAAAGGTGGCCGATCACGTGCATTGCATGATGGAGGGCCGCATCACCCTGTCCGGCCGGGCGGGCGAGCTGTCGCGCGACGCCATCCACGACGCCTATTTCGGAGCGACCCACTGATGTTTTCGCTGGATACGATCCTGCAGGGCCTGCTGCTGGGCGGCCTCTATGCGCTTTTCGCCGCCGGGTTGAGCCTGGTCTTCGGCATCATGCGGCTGGTGAACCTGGCGCATGGCGACCTGATCGTGCTGGGCGCCTATCTGATCCTCGGCCTGGGCACGGTGACAGGCCTGAACCCCTTTGCCGCGGCGCTGATCGCCATGCCGCTGATGTTCGCGCTGGGATGGCTCTTGCAGACCCGGCTGCTGAACCGGGTGCTGGGCGAGGACATCCTGCCGCCGCTGCTGGTCACTTTCGGGCTGTCGGTCGTGATCCAGAACGGGCTGCTTGCTGCCTTCACCGCCGACAGCCGCAAGCTGGCGGCGGGGCCGGTCGAATCCGCCTCGGTCGCGGTCGGGCCGGTGCATATGGGCGTCATGCCGGTGATGACGCTGGCCACGGCGGTCGCGGTCATCCTGGCGCTGAACCTGCTGTTCTACCGCACCGCGCTGGGACGCGCCTTTCGCGCCACCTCGGACGATGCGGTGACGGCGCAGCTGATGGGCATCCGGCCGCAGCGCATCTTCGCCATGGCCACCGGCATCGCCCTGGTCGTCGCCGCCATCGCCGCGCTCTACCTGGGCACGCGGGCGAATTTCGACCCGTCCATCGGGCCGGCGCGGTTGCTCTATGCCTTCGAGGCGGTGATCATCGGCGGCCTGGGCAGCCTCTGGGGAACGCTGGCCGGAGGCGTGGTGATCGGCCTTGCCCAGACTATGGGCGCGGCGGTCAACCCGGAATGGCAGATCCTGGCCGGGCACGTCGCCTTCGTGCTGATCCTGATGGTCCGCCCGCGCGGGCTGTTCCCCCGAGCCATCGACTGAAAAGGGCGCGATGATGAAAACCACCTGTCCCGCATATCGCCCCCTGGCGCTCGCCATCCTTGCCGCCGCCGCCCTGGCCGCGGTGCCGCTGATCGGCCCGCGCGCCGTGGTGCAGGACCTGTTCGGCATCCTCTGCCTGCTGGTACTGGCGCTGAACTGGAACATGCTGGCGGGCTTTGCCGGGCTGGTCTCGGTCGGGCAGCAGGCCTTCGTTGGCATCGGCGCCTATACCATGTTCGCCGCCGTCATCCTGTTCGGGCTGGACCCGCTGGCCGGCGTGTTGCTGGGCGGGCTGGTCGCCATGGCGCTGGCCGTGCCGGTGGCCTGTTTCGTCTTTCGCCTGAACGGCGCCTATTTCGCCATCGGCACCTGGGTCGCGGCCGAGATCGCCCGGCTGGGCCTAGGCCAGTGGAAGGCGCTTGGCGGTGGCACCGGCACCTCGCTGCCCAAGGGCACCACCCGCGACATGCTGGGCGTCGGGCCGGTCAAGGAATGGCTGGGCGTCTCCAGCGCGGCGGCCAGCGACATCGTGCTTTACTGGCTGGCGCTGGGGCTGGTGCTGGCGACGCTGGGCGTGTCCTGGGCCTTCCTGCGCTCGCGCACGGGGCTGGGTCTGCAGGCGATCCGCGACAATGCCATGGCCGCGCGTTCTGTAGGCATCGATCCGGTGCGGCTCAAGGCGCTGGTCTTCCTGCTGGCCGCCTTCGGCACCGGCCTTTGCGGCGGGCTGCTGTTCATCCAGATCACCCGCATCACCCCGGACGCGGCCTTCTCGCTGCTGGACTGGACCGCCTTCGTGCTGTTCGTGGTGGTGATCGGCGGCATTGGCACCCTGCCCGGTCCCATCGTCGGCGTGGTGGTGTTCTATGCGCTGGAGCGGCTGCTGTCGGATTACGGCAGCGCCTATCTGATCGTGCTGGGCCTGTTCGGCATCGCGGTGATGCTGTTCGCGCGGCGCGGCCTCTGGGGCAGCCTGTCCGGCCGCACCGGGCTGGAACTGCTGCCGCTGGGCCACCGCGCCCCCGCAGCGGCCATCCGGCCCTGAGATTCACGAAAGGAAAGCATCATGTCCTATTTCACCGAAGCAGGCTCGGTCGAGGCGGTGAACGCCCGCATGGCCGAGGATATCGACCCGCGGCTGCGGCAGGTGATGGCCTGCCTGGTCAAGCACCTGCACGCCTTTGCCAAGGAAATCGCCCTGACTCAGGAGGAATGGGAGATCGGCATCGACTTCCTGACCCGCACCGGCCAGATCTGCTCAGATGAGCGGCAGGAGTTCATCCTGCTTTCGGACGTGCTGGGCTTCTCGATGCTGGTCGATGCGATCAACAACCGCCGCCCCGAAGGCGCGACCGAGAACACCGTCTTCGGCCCCTTCCATGTCGAGGGCGCGCCGATCCGCGAGATGGGCGACTGCATCAGCTTGGACGGCAAGGGCGAAAGCTGCCTGTTCGAGGGCCGGGTGCTGGACCTCGACGGCAATCCGGTCGAGGGCGCGACCGTCGACGTCTGGTCCGACAATGCCGACGGCTATTACGACGTCCAGCAGCCGGGCATCCAGCCGAAATGGAACAATCGCGGCCGCTTCGTCACCGGACCGGACGGGCGCTACAGCTTCGTCGGCATCAAGCCGGTCAGCTATCCGATCCCAGATGACGGGCCGGTCGGGCAGATGCTGGGCAAGCTGGGCCGCCACCCCTATCGGCCGGCGCATATGCATTACATGGTGACCGCGCCGGGCTATCAGCGCGTCGTCACCCATACCTTCGTCGCCGAGGACG
The DNA here is from genome assembly GCF_016446475.1 of Paracoccus binzhouensis. Classification (GTDB taxonomy): domain Bacteria; phylum Pseudomonadota; class Alphaproteobacteria; order Rhodobacterales; family Rhodobacteraceae; genus Paracoccus; species Paracoccus binzhouensis. Next base: position 9,077 of record NZ_JAEHFP010000024.1, read on the forward strand.
ACTATATCGCCGATGATACCGTCTTCGGCGTCAAGGAGACCCTGATCGCCCCCTTCCAGCGCGTCGATGGCGACACCCTCTGGCGCTCGCCCTTCGACTTCATCCTTGTTCCCGCCTGAGCCGATCATGCCCAACGTCAAGATCTATATCGACGAAACCCGCCTCGCCGCCTGCCGCGCCGCCATCGAGGACACGCTGCCCCGGCTGCGCGACCTGCTTTGCGACGGGCTGGCGGTCGAGGCCAGCGCCTGCCAGATCGCCGCGCTGCCGGTGCTGGGCCTGCCCGACCAGCCGCAGGTGAATGCCGAACTGATGATCCTGCCGCGCAGCGGGCGCACGCCGGAACGGATCCGCGCCGTCGCCGGCACCATGCGGCAGATGCTGGAACAGGCCAGCGGCCTCGCTGTCGCGGTGCGGGTGGGCATGCTGGACCCCGAGACCTATCTGGCGCTGAAATAGGCCCCTAGCCGCGCCGGCGCGTCACCTGCTGGTCGTGCTCCATCCGCGCGGTCAGCCGGGCGAATTCCTCGGTCAGGAAGGCGATGAGCTGGCGCATGGCCGGCGGGCCGGGCCGGTCCTCGGGCAGAAGCAGGCCCAGCTGCCGCTCGGGGTGGTCGATGCGCAGCGGCAGCGCCTCCATCGGCACGCTGCGGCGCGACAGGAACACCACTGAATAGGGCAGCACGGTCAGCGCATCGGAACCCGCCATGACCGACTGGATCGAGGCCAGCGTGCCGCCCGAGAAGCTGACGTTGAAATCCTCTTGCCCGATGGATTTCAGCGCCCGCTCCAGGTCGCGGTAAAGCGGGCTGTTCGCCGGCGGCGCGATCCAGGTATAGGGCGCCAGATCGGCCTGGGCGATGGCCTTGCGCCGGGTCAGCGGATGGCCGGCGCGGGCCGCGACCACGTTGCGGCTGGGCAGGACCGGGGTGAAGCTCAGCCCCGGCGGCACCTGGCTGGGATGCAGGGGCAGGATCGCCATGTCCAGCGTGCCATTGCGCAAGGATGCCTCCAGCGTATCGACATAGCCATAGGACTGGTCGATCTGCACCTCGGGGTGGCGCATCTGGAAATCCGCGATCATGGTCGAGACCACGCCGTCCATGAAGATCGGCGAGCCGCCGACCCGCAGCCGCCCGGCATGGCCCTTGCGGAAGCGCTGGACCAGCAGGCTGGCCTCCTGATTCGCAGCGCGGATGCGGGCGCCGAAACGCGCCAGGCTCAGCCCCAGCTCGGTCGGGCGCAGTGGGCGGCGGCCGGGCTGGAACAGCGGCATGCCGATGCGCTTTTCCAGCAGCGCCATGCTGCGCGAGACCGAGGGCTGCGACTTGCCAAGCGCCTCGGCCCCCTCGGTCAGACCGCCCTTCTCGACGATCACCGCCAGGATTTCCAGATGTTCGCTGTCTATTTTCATAACTCATTATCATATTATGTTCCGTTCATCCGATCAATATCTGTCTTTGGCCGGTGTAGCTTGACCAGGACCAGGATCGAGGGAGGAAAACCAGTGTCCTTTTTCCGCGAGGAATTCACCGCGCAAAGCCCGGCCGTCCGCGTGCGGTTCGGCAGCGGCCTGCGCAAGAACGTCGCCGACGAGATCGACGCGCTCGGCGCCCGGCGCGCGCTGATCCTGACCACGCCGCAGCAGGCCGAGATGGCCGAGGAATTCGCCGCGCTTTGCGGCGACCGCGCCGCCGGCTGCTTCACCGGCGCGGTCATGCACACCCCGGTCGAGGTTTCGGAACAGGCGACCGAGCAGGCCCGCAGCATCGGCGCCGATGTGCTGGTCGCGGTGGGCGGCGGCTCGACCACCGGCCTCGGCAAGGCCATCGCGCTGCGCACCGGCCTGCCGCAGATCGTCGTGCCCACCACCTATGCCGGCAGCGAGGCGACGCCGATCCTGGGCCAGACCGAAAACGGGCTGAAGACCACGATCACCGACCGCCGGGTGCAGCCCGAGGTCATTCTCTACGATGCCGAGCTGGTCGCCACCCTGCCGGTGGCGATGACCGTGACCAGCGCGCTCAACGCCATGGCCCATGCCGCCGAGGGGCTTTATGCCCGCGACCGCTCGCCCCTGACCTCGCTGATGGCGGTCGAGGGGCTGCGCGCCTTTCGCGACGCCCTGCCCCGCGTCATCGCCGCGCCCGGCGATCTGGCGGCGCGGGGCGAGACGCTCTATGGCGCCTGGCTTTGCGGCTCGGTGCTGGGCCAGGTCGGCATGGCGCTGCATCACAAGCTTTGCCACACGCTGGGCGGCAGCTTCGACCTGCCGCATGCCGAGACCCATGCCGTGATCCTGCCGCATGCCATCGCCTTTAACGCGCAGGCGGTGCCCGAGCTGCTGGCCCCGGTGGCCGAGATCTTCGGCGAGGCCGATCCGGGCCAAGCGCTGCACCGCTTCGCGCGCGAAAGCGGCGCACCGCTGGCGCTGCGCGATCTGGGCCTGAAGGAGGAGGACCTGGACCGCGCCGCCGAGATCGCCACCCGCAACCCCTACTGGAACCCGCGCCCGGTCGAGCGCGACGCCCTGCGCCGGCTGCTGGCCGCCGCCTGGGCGGGCGAGGCGCCGGGCCGCTGAGCCGCCGGCCCCGCAACCACGAATTTCGACGAAACCTCTGGGAGGAGAGACCCCGAATGACGGATATCACCACCGATGTGCTGATCATCGGCACCGGCCCGGCCGGCTCGGCCACCGCCGCGCTGCTTTCGACCTACGGCATCGCCAACATGGCGGTGAACCGCTATCGCTGGCTGGCCAATACGCCGCGCGCCCATATCACCAACCAGCGCACAATGGAGGTGCTGCGCGACCTTGGCCGCGATGTCGAGGACGAGGCCTATATGTTCGCCACCCATCAGGAGCTGATGGGCGAGAACATCTTCTGCGAAAGCCTGGCGGGCGAGGAGATCGGCCGGCTGAAGGCCTGGGGCAACCATCCGCTGTCCAAGGCCGAACACCTGATGTCCTCGCCCACCCGGATGAACGACCTGCCGCAGACCTATATGGAGCCCCTGCTGTTCAAGACCGCCTGCTCGCGCGGCACGCAGGGGCGGCTGTCCACCGAATACCTGCGCCACGAGCAGGACGAAACCGGCGTCACCACCATCTGCCGCGACCGGCTGACCGGGCAGGAGATCACCATCCGCTCGAAATACCTGATCGGCGCCGATGGCGGCAAGTCGCGGGTCGCCGAACATGCCGGGCTGCCTTTCGAGGGCAAGATGGCGGTGGGCGGATCGATGAACATCCTGTTCCGGGCCGACCTGTCGAAATACGTCGCGCACCGGCCCTCGGTGCTCTACTGGGTGATGCAGCCCGGCGCCGATGTCGGCGGCATCGGCATGGGACTGGTGCGCATGGTGCGGCCCTGGAACGAATGGCTGATCGTCTGGGGCTACGACATCAACGGCCCCGAGCCCGAGGTGACCGAGGAATTCGCCACCGGCGTCGCCCGCCAGCTGGTCGGCGATCCCGATCTGAAGATCGAGCTGCTGTCCGCCAACACCTGGACGGTGAACAACTACTACGCCACCCGGACCGCGAACGGGCGGGTGTTCTGCATGGGCGACGCGATCCACCGGCATCCGCCGTCGAACGGGCTGGGCTCGAACACCTCGATCCAGGATGCGTTCAACCTGGCCTGGAAACTGGCCCTGGTGCTGAAGGGCCAGGCCGGCGAACGGCTGCTGGACAGCTATGACGCCGAGCGCGCGCCGGTGGCCCGGCAGATCGTGACCCGCGCCAACCAGTCGATCACCGAGACCGGGCCGATCTTTGCCGCGCTCGGCATGGCCGAGGGGGTGGACCCGGTGCAGATGCAGAAGAACCTGCAGGCCCGCACCGACGGCACGCCCGAGGCCGAGCTGCAGCGCGAGGCGATCCGCAAGGCCATCGCCTTCAAGAAATACGAATTCGACGCGCATGGCGTCGAGATGAACCAGCGCTACCGCTCGGATGCCGTAGTGACCGACGACCAGCTCGAGCCGGACTTCCAGCTCGATCCCGAGCTGCATTACCAGCCGACCACCTGGCCGGGCGCCCGCCTGCCGCATGCCTGGCTTTACCGCCATGACGACGGGGCCGAGGTCTCGACCCTGGACCTGTGCGGCCATGGCCGCTTCACCCTGCTGACCGGCCTTGGCGGCGAGGCCTGGGCCGAGGCCGCCGGCCAGGTGGCGCGCGATCTGGGCATCGACCTGGTGGCCCATGTCATCGGCCCGCGCCAGGCCTATGTCGATCACAGCGGCGACTGGGCGCGTGCCTCGGAAATCAAGGACAATGGCTGCCTGCTGGTGCGTCCCGACCACCATGTCTGCTGGCGCGCGACCGGTCTGGTCGCGCAGCCCGAGACGGAACTGGCCCGGGTGCTGCGCCAGGTGCTGGCGCGCTGAGTCCCGACCGCCGGGCGCGTTCCGCAAGCACGCGCCCGGCAGGAGACGCCGCGGGCCGGCGCGTGGCGCTTTATATAACATCGCGGCATATTACCCGCCGATCATGTCATGCTGTGCCCGACCCACCTTTGCTAAGGCTGCGATGGGCGAGGAGGCCCGGAACGACAGGCCGGCACCAGCGGCGCTGCCCTGCGCGGTCGTTCCTGCGCGAACAGGAGGAGGAGAACATGATGACGTCGAAAAGACTGGCCACCTTGCCACGCCTTGCGCTGAACGTGGCAACGCTTGCGCTCGCGCATCCGGCGCATGCTTCGGACGCGCGTCCGAACATCGTTCTGATCGTGGTGGACGACATGGGCTATTCGGATCTGGGGGCGTTCGGCGGCGAGATCCCGACGCCCAACCTGGATGCGCTGACCCGGGACGGCGTGCAGCTGACCAATTTCCATGTCGCGCCGACCTGCTCGCCGACGCGCTCCATGCTGCTGTCGGGCACCGACAACCATGTCGCCGGCCTGGGCAGCATGGCCGAGGAGATCCTGGACGAGCAACGCGGCCATCCCGGCTACGAGGGTTATCTGAACGAGCGGGTCGTCAGCTTCCCCGAGCTGCTGCGCGACAGCGGCTATCACACCTATATCTCGGGCAAATGGCATCTCGGTGGCAAGGAGGGCCAGCGCCCCAATGCCCGCGGCTTCGAGCGCTCCTTCGCGCTGATGAACGGCGCCGCGCATCATTTCGACCAGACCGGCCTGATCGAGGCGCTGCCCAAGGCGAACTATACCGCCGACGACCAGCCGGCCGATCTGGGCGAGGATTTCACCTATTCGACGGATTACTTCACCACCCAGCTGATCGAGCAGATCGATTCCGCCAGCGACGACGCGCCCTTCTTCGGCTATCTGGCCTATACCGCGCCGCATTGGCCCCTGCAGGCCCCGGACGCATCCATTGCGCTGTTCAAGGGCAGATACGACGCCGGCTATGACGCGATCCGCGACGCGCGGCTGGCGCGGATGCGCGATCTGGGCCTGATCGGCCCGGACGTGCAGCCCAACACCGCCCCCGATCTCTGGCCGCATTGGAGCGAGCTCGACGCGGCGCAGCGCGCCAGCGAGGCCCGCAAGATGGAGGTCTATGCCGCGATGATCCACGAGGTCGACCAGAATGTCGGCCGCCTGGTCGATCACCTGAAGCAGAAGGGCGAATACGAGGACACCGTCTTCATCTTCTTCTCGGACAACGGCGCCGAGGGCCAGCTGCCCGAGAACATCATGGGCGGCCGGAATAAGGAATGGATCAACCGCGCCTTCGACAATTCGCTGGAGAACCTGGGCCGGCAGGGCTCGTATGTCGGCTATGGCCCGGCCTGGGCCGCGGTCAGCCAGACGCCGTTCCGCATGGTCAAGGGCTATACCTACGAGGGCGGCACCCGCTCGCCGGCCTTCATCTCCTATCCCGGCTGGAAGGCCGGCGAACGGCTGGAGCAGTTCGTGCATGTCACCGACATCGCGCCGACGCTGCTGGACCTGGCCGGCGCCACGCCGCCGACGGAGCGCGACGGCATCGCGCTGGCGCCGATGACCGGCCATTCGCTGCGGCCCTGGCTGGAGGGCCGGGCCGAGGCGGCCCGCCCGCAGGACGAGCCGGTCTGCACCGAGCTGTTCGGCCGGGTCTCGGTCTGGAGGGACGGCTGGAAGATGGTGCACAGCAACAAGCCCTGGGGCACCGGCGGTTTCGAGCTGTTCGACATCAAGGCCGACCCGGCCGAGCATCGCGACCTGGCGGCGGAGCAGCCCGACAGGCTGGCCGAACTGAAGGCCGACTGGCAGGATTGCCAGGAACGCTTCGGCATCTACTGGAACGAGGGGCTGGCGCCGCAGATGGTCTATTCCAACGAGACCGAATATCTGTTCCGCCCGCCACACCTGGCCGCGTCCGACTGAGGCCAAGCCAACCCACCCCGGGGGCATCCCCGTCCCCGGAGGCCTTGCCGAAAGGACCGGCCATGACCCTTGCCCGCCAGCAGACCCCCTGCGACATGGTGCCCATCCCGGGCGGCCGATTCCGGATGGGTTCCGACCGCTTCTACCCCGAGGAGCGGCCGGTCCGCCCGGCCGAGGTCGGCGCCTTTCTCATCGACCGCCACCCGGTCACCAATGCCGCCTTCGCCCGTTTCGTGGCCGAGACCGGCCATTTCACCCAGGCCGAGCGGCCGCAGCCGCATCCCTCGATCCCCGGCCGCATGGTCGAACCCTGTTCGGCGGTCTTCATCCAGCCGCTGCCCGGCACGGTGCTGAAAGGCCCGGCCAGCTGGTGGCGGCTGGTGCCGGGCGCCTGCTGGAAGCACCCGACCGGCCCGGCCAGCAACCTTGCCGGGCTGGAGGATCATCCGGTGGTGCATGTCGCCCTGGCCGATGCGCTGGCCTATGCCGCATGGGCCGGCAAGGCACTGCCGAGCGAGGCCGAGTGGGAATGCGCCGCGCGCGGCGGGCTCAAGGGCGCGGAATATGCCTGGGGCGACAGCCTGACTCTGGACGGCCGGCACATGGCGAACACCTGGCAGGGCGCCTTTCCCTTCGTCAACGACCTCGAGGACGGCTTCGCCCGCACCTCTCCGGTCGGCAGCTTCCCGGCCAATGGCTACGGGCTTTTCGACATGATCGGCAATGTCTGGGAATGGACGCTGGACGACTATGCCGCGCCCCGGGCCGAGCCGGCGCGCAGCTGCTGCCGCAAGCCGCAAGCCGCCGCCGGGACCGACACCAAGGTCATCAAGGGCGGTTCCTATCTTTGCGCGCCGAATTACTGCCAGCGCTACCGCCCGGCCGCACGCCATCCGCAGCAGACCGACATGACCACCGGCCATCTGGGATTCCGCTGCATCCGGCGGCTTTGACGGCGCTGCGCTAGCTGCGCGGCAAGGGCGGGCGCGGGCGACGGGCCAGCTCGGTGGCGGCCGCAAGGTCGATGCCGGTCATGCACAGCAGCCGGATCACCACCGTCTCGCCTGCCTCGGGCGGCAGCTGGCCCTGGGCCATGGCAAGGCTGGCGCCGATCAGCGCGTGGCAGCTCAGCCGCCAGACCAGCTCGGGATCCTCGGTCTGGAACCGCCCGGCGGCCGAGGCATGGCGCAGGTCGCGGATGGCGAAGGGGCCCATCATGCGAAACAGCGCATCCGCGATCACCTCGGATCGGTGCAGCATCTGCCGCCAGCGCGGATCTCCTGTGGCGGTGTCCAGCACGGTGCGGATGCCGAAGGCATAGACCTGGGCCGGATCCTCGAACCTGTCGGTGACGGCCTGGATGCTGACCCCCAGGTCGTGCATCAGCCCTTCCAGCACCGCCATGGCCAGCTCGTCCTTGGAGCGGAAATAGTTGTAGACCGTCCCGGCGCCGACATCCGCGCGCTCGGCGATTTCCAGCATGGTGGCGGCCTCGGCGCCCTTCTCGGTCATGATCTCGCGCGCGGCCCGGATCAGCGCCGCCCGGTTGCGCCGCTGGCGCCGCGCCACGCGGCCTTCACCCTTGATCTCTGCCTCGGCCATGCCCCGCCCCGGATTCGGTCCCGAAGCATATTCGGAAGCGAATCGATCCACAAGATCAGAGGCGCAGGACCGGCCACGCGCGACAATCTGACGCAGGAAGGCGGTGAATTTTCAATTTATGACAATGCTTTGTCGGAGGTCGAATATATGAATATCAATCAATATTGACGATTATTCATTTTTGCGGGAAGCTTGCTGCCACTGACCGGCCGCGAAGGAGCGCGGGCCGGTCCTTCAGGGAGGAGAAAGCATGACCCCATCAATCCAGGCGGCCGACACCGATGTCGCCATCGTCGGCGCCGGGCCGGTCGGCACGCTGCTGGCGATCCTGCTGGGCCAGCGCGGCAGGCGCGTGACGCTGATCGAGCGCTGGAGCACGCATTACGACCTGCCGCGCGCCGTGACCTTCGACCACGAGATCGCCCGCATCCTGGCCACGCTGGGCATCGACGCCGAGAACGACGACGCGATCAGCCATCACGACGCACTTTACTATTGGCGCAACGCCAGCGGCGAGGATCTGCAGATCGTGGATTGGCAAAGCCGGTCGGCCAGCGGCTGGCGGGTGCGCTACTGGTTCAACCAGCCGATGCTGGAAAAGCGACTGCTGCGCATCGCGGCCGGGATGCCGGACATCGCCATCATGCGCGGCTGGACCGCTGTCGGGCTGGAGCAGGACGCCGAAGGTGCCACCCTGGCGCTGCAACGCAGCCCCGAGGAGGTCGGCCCGGATGGCGAGCGCCGCTCGATCCGGGCGAAATTCGTCGCCGGCGCCGATGGCGCCAACAGCTTCCTGCGCAGCGCGCTTGGCATCGAGAACGAGGACAAGGGCTATTTCTTCGACTGGCTGATCCTCGACATGCTGCCGAAATTCGACTACTGCGCCACACGCCCGGACGAGCCGGCGCAATGGCAGCTTTGCGACCCGAAGCGTCCGACCACCATCGTGCCCGGCGGCCCGGCGCCGATCCTCGGCCAGCCCGACCGCCGGCGCTGGGAATTCATGGTTCTGCCCGGCGAATCGGTAGCCGAGATGCAGACGCCCGAGAGGGCATGGGAACTGCTGCGACCCTGGGGCCTGACCCCCGCGAATGCGGAACTGGAACGCGCCGCCGTCTATCGCTTCCAGGCCCGCTGGGCGAAGCAATGGCACAAGGGCCGCTGCCTGATCGGCGGCGATGCCGCGCATCTGATGCCGCCCTTTGCCGGCGAGGGGCTGTGCGCGGGGCTGCGCGACGCCGTGGCCATGGCCTGGCGGCTGAACCTGATCCTGGAAGGCAAGGCCGGCCTCGGCCTGCTGGAAAGCTATACCAGCGAGCGCAAGGACCATGCCCGCCATTACATCGACTTCAGCCAGGAGCTGGGCCGGATCATCTGCATCGCTGACCAGGTCGAGGCCGCCGCGCGCGACGCCCGCATGATCGCCGATCTGGCGGCGCGCGGCCGCCGGCCGGTGCCGACCGACATTTGCCATCTGGGCCCCGGCGCCTGGTGCCCGGCCAGCGCCCATGCCGGCGAGCTGTCGGTGCAGGGCGTGGTCGAGCATCGCGGCCGCCGCGGCCGGTTCGACCAGGCCGTGGGCCATGGCTGGGTGGCGATCGGCCACGAGGCCGACCCGCTGGCGGCGCTGACCCCGACGCAGCGGGCGCGGCTGGAGACGCTGGACGGTTTCGGCGTGCGGATCTGCGCCCCCGGCGGCAACGGCGAGGTGGTGGATGTCGAGGGCACCTATGGGCGCTGGCTGGACGGGATCGACGCGAAATACGTGCTGATCCGGCCGGATTTCTATGTCGCGGCGACGGCGAACAGCCCCGAGCTCTTCCAACAGCGCGTCGATGCGGTGCTGCGGGCGCTGGACCTGGCCGAGACCCCGGCGCTGGCGGCCGAATAGGGCGGCGCGCCCTTGCCGCTGCCCCTGCCCTTAGCTCATGGCGGCCCGGATCGCTGCGGGCAGGCATGCCGGCGGCAAACCCAGCACGAGGCCAGCAGCCGGCCGGCCGGAGCGGCTTCAGCCCTCCAGCACCACCACGGCCTCGGCGGTCTGCATCTGGAAGGTCAGGCTTTCCTGAAGGTAAAGCGTCACCGTCTCGGCCGTGTGGCTCTGATAGCCGATCGAGACGTCCTGCCCCAGCCACAGGTCGAAATCGCCGCCGCGGGTGGTCAGGACCGCGCCGCCCTCGATGGCCTGGCACCAGACCACCGGCGCATCGACCAGCCTTTCCAGATGCCCGAGCACAGGATAGCCGTCCTCGGCCCCGCCGGCGGCCCGAGTGAAGGCGGCCGTGCCCAGAACCAGCGCGTAGGGACCGTTGACGCCGGCCAGCCGCAAGGCACCGACGGCACTGGCCACCGCCTCGGGATAGCAGGCGACCTCGGCGGGCAGCGGCACGGCGGGATTGCCGGCCGCGGGCAGAATGCCGCGGATGCCGGTATCGCCATGGCCCTGGAAGACCAGCCGGTCCTCGGCCAGCGCGATGCGGCGCGCGGCGTCCTTGAGCGGCTGCCAATCGCTGTCATTCGCGCCGCGCGCCACGTCGTCGATGGCGGCGCGGGTCAGTTCGAAGGGCACGCGCAACTCGATCAGCGGGTTCACCTCGCGCTGGCGGCATTCGACGCCCTCGGCCGGCGCCGCGGCGGGACGCAGGTGGCCGGTGCCGACGGCGGACAGCGCCAGGCCCTCGGGGCCGTGCAGGTCCACCAGCCGCCGCGCGGCCAGATAGCGCCCGAGCGTGCGCGTCGCCTCGTCCTCGATCTGCGCCCAGGCGGCATCGCTGATCGGCGCCAAGGCGCGGTGCAGGTTGTCCATCTCAGTCCCCCCGTTTCAAGGATCCAAGGCCAAGCGAGCCGTCGCGGCGCGGCGGCGGTTCCACCTCGGGATCGGGCGCGGCCAGGCTTTCGCCGGCGCCGATCCGCTGCAGCATCGCGGCGGCGGGCACGAAGAACAGCCCGCCCGTCACCGCCGTGCTGACATCGAGAATGCGGTCGTAATTGCCGGGCGGGTCGCCGATGAACATGTTGCGCAACATGGTCTCGATCCGGCCCGGCTCGCGCGCATAGCCAATGAAATAGGTGCCGAACTCGCCGCGCGCCGGGCTGCCGAAGGGCATGTTGTCGCGCAGGATCTGCAGCGGATTTCCCTGCGCATCGACGATATTGGTCAGCACGTTATGGGCGAAGGCGGCCTTCTCGGAAGCCGGGAACTCGATATCGGAAAGCTTGCGGCGGCCGATCACCCGCTCTTGTGCCTCGACCGGCATCGCCTCCCATTTCGCCAGGTCGTGCAGGTATTTCTGCACCACCACATAGCTGCCCCCGGCGAAGGGCGGATCCTCGTCACCCACGGTCACCGCCGCCGCCAGCGCGGCGCCGCCGGGATTCTCGGTGCCGTCGACGAAGCCCAGCAAGTCGCGGTTGTCGAAGAACCTGAAGCCCTGGGTCTCGTCCTCGACCGTGACCGCAGGGCCGAGGCGGCGCATGGCCTGGGTGGCCAGCTCGAAGCAGAAATCCGGCCGCGAGGCGCGGATATGCAGCAGGATGTCGCCCGGCGTGGCGGGCGCGCGATGGACGCCCGCCAATGCGTGGAAGGGGTGCAGGCCCTGCGGCCGCGCGCCCATCTCCAGCCGCTCCCAAAGCCCGGCGCCGATGCCCGGCACGCAGGACAGCCCAGCCTCGGCGCTGCGAAAGCCCACCGCCCGGACCAGCGCGGGCAGGTCGGCGCAGAACCCGCGAAACGCCGCCAGCGCCGCGGCGCCCGGATGCAGCGTCAGGGTCAGGAACAGGGCGTTGGCGGTCAGCGCGGCTTCGGCGGGCTGGCTTGCGGTGGGCGTCATGGTCGTTCCCTCTGCTGGCTCGGCTTCAGAAAACCTCATCCGGGCAGCTTGGGAAAGCGTCCAATGCCGTTGCCGCCGCCGTCATCGCATCACGCAGGAGTGCCGGCTGCAATCGACAGCCTGTCCGGCACATGCGGACAGGCTGTCTGCGGATGGTGGCGCGCCCCGCCCCCGGTGTTGCAAGCGGCCCCGCAAGGCGGGCGCGATCACCCGACCAGCCGGGCCAGCGCGGCCAACTGCGCCCCGGCCGGGTCGGCCAGGTCGTCCAGCACCTGGAAATGGTCGCAGCCGGCGACATGCAGCAGCGCCACCGGCTGGCCCGCCTGCCGGCAGGCTTCGGCGTAATCCCCGGATTGCCGCACCAGCTCGGGCAGTTCCTCGGCCCCGACCGCGACCAGCATCGGCGCACCGGCAGCGATCTGGCGTTGCGGGCTGCAGGCGGCGATCTCGGCCGGAGTCAGCCGCAGCTTGTCGTTCAGCGCCCCGAGGCCGATGGGCTCAAGATCGAACAGGCCGCTGATCGCCAGCACCGAGCCCACCGCTGGGTGGCCGCGATGCATGGCGGCCAGATGCCCGCCGGCGGAATGCCCGGCCAGGCAGAGCGGCCCGACCCCTTGCGCCGCCAGATGGTCGAGCAATTGCCCGATCTCGGCCACGATCCGGGTCATCGAGGCCTCGGGTGCCAGCGTGTATTCAGCCAGGATCACATCATGGCCGCGCGCCATGGGGCCGGCAGCGCAGAAGGCGAAATCCTCCTTGGCGCAGCTTTGCCAATAGCCGCCGTGGATGAAGGCGAAAACCGGCGCATCCCGCCGGCCGCAGGCGAACCAGTCATAGGTCTGGCGCCTGCCGGGGCCGTAATGCAGGTCGCGCCGGACCTCCTGCGCGGCGTAGAAAGCCTCGCTGCGGGCGCGGAAGTCCCGCATCAGCCCCGGGAAATCCGCAAGCCTGCCGGTGTTGCTGTAGGCCGTGTCCAGTTCCTGCCGGGTCATGCCGCGATAGATCGCCGTCGTCATTCACACCCCCAGATAGCGGTTGGTCAGGTCGGCGGTCAGATCGGCAATGCCGCCCTGCCAGACCGTCGCGCCGCGTTCGACGATCACCGCCCGGTCGGCGACCGAGGCGATCTCGCTAAGCGACTTGTCCACCAGCAGGATCGACAGCCCCTCGGCCTTCAGCCGCCGCACGCCGGCCCAGATTTCCTGCCGCACCACCGGGGCCAGGCCCTCGGTCGCCTCGTCCAGCACCAGCAGGCGCGGATTGGTCATCAGCGCCCGGCCGATGGCCAGCATCTGCTGCTCGCCCCCCGACAGGGTGCGCGCGACCTGGCCCATGCGCTCCTGCAGGCGGGGGAACAGCGCGCAGACCCGGGCCATGTCCCAAGGGCCGGGGCGGGCGGCGACGGTCAGGTTCTCGGCCACGGTCAGCGGCGCGAAGCAGCGCCGGCCCTCGGGGACCAGCCCGACGCCCAGCCGCGCCACCTTGGGCGCGGAAAGCCCGGCGACATCGCGGCCAGCAAGGCGCAGGCTGCCGCCGGAATGCGGCATCAGGCGGCTGATGCAGCGGATCGTCGTGGTCTTGCCCATGCCGTTGCGGCCCATCAGCGCCACCACCTCGCCCTGATCCAGATCCAGGGTGATGCCGAACAGCGCCTGCACCGGGCCATAGGAGGCGGTCACGTCGCGCAGTTCCAGCAGCCGGGTCATGCCTCCTCTCCCAGATAGGAGCGCCGCACCTCGGGATTGGCGCGGATCTCGGCCACGCTGCCGGTGGCGATGATGCGGCCATAGACCAGCACCGAGATGCGGTCGGCCAGCGCAAAGACCGCGTCCATGTCGTGTTCGACCAGCAGGATCGGCGCCTCGGCGCGCAGCTCCGACAGGATCGCGGTCAACTGCCTCCCGCCCTCCAGCCCCATGCCGGCCATCGGCTCGTCCAGCAGGAAGGCGCGCGGGCGCAGGGCCAGCGCCATGGCGATCTCGAGCTTGCGTCGCTCGCCATGCGACAGCGTCGCGGCGGGGACCAGATGCCGCCCGGCCAGACCGGCCTGCTCGATATGGAACAGGGCGGGCTCGGTCAGCTTGCGGTCGGCCAGCGCCGGCAGGTGAAAGCGGAACACCGCGCCGCTGGCCCCGGCCACCGCCAGCATGACATTCTGCAGCACGGTGAAATCCGGGATGACCGAGGACACCTGGAAGCTGCGCGCCAGCCCCAGCCGCGCCCGCGCCGCCGCGTCTAGCCCGTCGATCACCTGCCCCTCGAAGCGGATGCTGCCGGCATCGGGCCGGATCTCGCCGACGATCTGCTTGATGAGCGTGGACTTGCCGGCACCGTTCGGGCCGATCAGGGCGTGGATCTCGCCCGGGCGCAGGTCCAGGCTGACATCGTCGGTCGCAAGCAAGGCGCCGAAGGACTTGCGCAGGCCGCGGATCTCCAGGATGGGTTCGTTGAGTTTCGGTTCAGGCATGGCGGCCCCTTCGCGTGACGATGCCGATCAGGCCGCCCGGCGCGAACAGCACGATCCCCAGCAGCAGAAGACCCAGCAGCGCCTGCCAGTAATCGCTGATGCCGCCCAGCACATGTTCCAGCAGGATGAAGATCGCCGCACCCGCGACCGGGCCGCACAGCCGCCCCACGCCGCCCAGGATGACGAAGACCATGATCTCGCCCGACATGTGCCAGGACAGCATTGCCGGGCTGACGAAACGGTTCAGATCGGCGTAAAGCGACCCCGCCAGACCGACGATCATCCCCGACAGCACGAAGGCTGTCAGCCGGATGGCATAGGGCCGGATGCCAACGGCGACGGTGCGCTGGCTGTTCTGCCGCGCCGCCTGCAGCGCCAGGCCGAAGCGCGACTGCGTGACCACGGCACTAAAGGCCAGCGCCACGGCCAGCAGCGTGGCGCAGATGGCGAAATACTGGATCGGGGCAAAGGTGTTCAGGCCGGGGAAGCTGTTGCGGACATAGAAGCTTAGCCCGTCCTCGCCGCCATAGCGCGGCCAGCTGATGGCGAAATAGTAAAGCATCTGCGCGAAGGCCAGCGTCACCATGATGAAATAGACGCCCGAGGTGCGCAAGGACAGCGCCCCGATGGCCAGCGCCGCCAGCCCCGCCGCCAGCATCGCCATGGGCCAGATGCCCAGCATCTCGTTGCTGCCCATGACGGTGAAGGGCAAGCTCAGGACCGGGGTGCCCGCCGCGGCATGGCTCGCCAGGATCGCGGTCACATAGCCGCCGATGCCGAAGAAGGCGGCATGGCCGAACGAGATCAGCCCGCCATAGCCAAGCGCCAGGTTCAGCCCCACCCCGGCCAGGCCGAAGATCGCCGCCTTGGTCGCCAGCGTCACGGCAAAGCCCTCGCCCAGCAGATGCGCGGCGATGGCGGTGGCGACCAGCAGCGCCAGGATGGCCAGGTTGATCGCGGTGTCGCGGGTCAATGTCATTGCTCAGCCCCTTGCCCCGAACAGCCCCTGCGGCCGCAGGATCAGCACCACGGCCATCAGCACATAGATCAGCACCGAGGCCAGCGAGGCCCCAACGGTATCGGCGCTGGAGGCGTCCAGCACCTGCCCGAACAGGTCCGGCAGCAGCGCCTTGCCCAGCGTGTCGGTCATGCCGACCAGCAGCGCGCCGACGAAGGCGCCCTTGATCGACCCGATACCGCCGATCACCACCACCACGAAGGCCAGGATCAGCACCGGCTCGCCCATGCCGACCTGCACCGACTGGATGGTGCCGACCAGCGCGCCCGCCAGCCCGGCGAGCGCCGCGCCAAGCGCGAAGACGATGGTGTAGAGCCGCGCGATGTCCACCCCCAGCGCGCCGATCATCTCGCGATCTGCCTCGCCGGCGCGGATGCGGATGCCCAGCCGGGTGCGGGTGATCAGCCACCACAGGCCCAGGGCCACCGCCGCGCCGAAGCCGATGATCACCAGCCGGAACAGCGGGTAATGCAGCCCGCCCGGCAGCACCACCGCGCCGGAAAGCGAGCCGGGCAGCTTGAGGTAAAGCGGGAAGGAACCGAACAGCCAGCGCGTGCCCTCGGAGAACACCAGGATCAGCGCAAATGTCGCCAGCACCTGGTCCAGGTGGTCGCGGGCGTAAAGCCGGCGGATCACCGCGATCTCGACCAGCGCGCCGGCCGCGGCGGCGGCCACGAGGCTGGCCGCCAGCCCCAGCCAGAACGAGCCGGTGACCGCCGCCACCGCCGCGCAGGCGAAGGCCCCGGTCATGTAGAGCGAGCCATGCGCAAGGTTGATCAGCCCCATGACGCCGAAGACCAGGGTCAGCCCGGCCGCCATCAGGAACAGCATCATCCCGTATTGCAGGCCGTTCAGTGCCTGCTCGGCCAGAAGCATCACCGCTTTCTCTCCCGATTTGCCTGGGGGCCGGGCTTTGTCGACCCGGCCCGGCAGGGCTTACATCTTGCACTGCTCGGCATAGGCGTCGCCGTGGTCGGTCATGGCCGGGCCGATGATCCTGTTGGTCAGCACGTCGCCTTCCTTGACCACCTCGCGCACGTAATAGTCCTGGATCGGGTGCTGGTTCGGGCCAAAGCGGAACTTGCCGCGCACACTGGGGAAATTGGCCTCGGCCAGCGCCGCGCGGAAAGCGTCGGCATCGCCCGGATCGGCCTTGGCGACGGCCGAGATCAGCAGGTTCGCCGTATCATAGGCCTGCGCCGCGTAAAGCGAGGGCAGCCGGCCATATTCGGCCTGGAAGCTTTCGACGAAGGCCTTGTTGGCCGGGTTGTCCAGATCCCTGGACCATTGCGCGGTGTTCCTGACCCCCAGCGCGGCATCGCCCACGGCGGGCAGGATGTCCTGGCTGAAGCTGAAGGCCGGACCGATCAGCGGCTTGCCGACGCCGGATTCGGCATATTGCTTCATGAAGGCGATGCCCATGCCGCCGGGCAGGAAGAAGAACACCGCATCCGCGTCGCTGGCACGGATCTGGGCGATCTCGCCGGCGTAATCGGTCTGGCCGACCTGGGTATAGACCTCGCCCACCACCTCGCCCTTGTAATAGCGCTTGAAGCCGGCCAGCGAATCCTGCCCGGCGGGATAGTTGGGCGCCATGATGAAGATCTTGCCGATGCCGGCCTCGGTGGCATGGGCGCCGGCGGCCTCGTGCAGGTTGTCGTTCTGATAGGAGACCGAGAAATATTTCGGATTGCAGCCCGCCCCGGCCAGCTGCGAGGGCGCGGCGTTGGTGGACAGGTAGAACTTCTCCTGCGCCACCGCCGCAGGCACCACCGCCATGGCGAGGTTCGACCAGACGATGCCGGTCAGCACGTCCACCTGCTCGGACTGGATCATCTTGTCGGCGATCTGCACCGCGACATCGGGTTTCTGCTGGTCGTCCTCGATAACCAGCTCGACCTCCTTGCCGGCATCGCCCGCGTTCTTCAGCGCCAGCAGGAAGCCGTCGCGCGTGTCGACGCCCAGGCCGGCACCGCCGCCCGACAGCGTGGTGATCATGCCGACCTTGACGCCTTCGGCCTGAGCGGCCCCGGCAAGGGCCAGAGCGGCGGTGCCGCAGATCAGCAGCCTTTTCAGTTCCATGACAAACTCCCTGTTTGAAGCGCGATTGGTTGTCGCATGTTTTTATGATGCGGTCGCGGGCTGCAACGGATTTCGCGCATCAGCCCGCGGCCCTGGTCACGCCCGCCCCTCCAGCAGGCGGAACCGCTGGATCTTGCCGCTTTCGGTCTTGGGCAGCGCCTCGGTGAACACCACGCGGCGCGGATACTTGAAGGGCGCGATCACCGATTTGACGTGATCCTGCAGGCCCTTGGCCATCGCCGCGCCCGCCGCGGCGCCGGGACGCAGGACGACATGCGCCTCGACGATCTGGCCGCGCGCCTCGTCCGGGGCGCCGACCACGGCGCATTCCAGCACGTCGGGATGGGCCAGCAGCGCCGCCTCGACCTCGGGGCCGGCGATGTTGTAGCCAGAGGAGATGATGATGCCGTCGGTGCGGGCGGCAAAGTGGAAATAGCCCTGCTCGTCGCGCCAGAAACTGTCGCCGGTCAGGTTCCAGCCGTCCTGCACATAGGCGCGCTGCTTCTCCGGGTCGGCCAGATAGCGGCAGCCGACCGGGCCGCGCACCGCCAGCCGCCCGGTCTCGCCCGGTGGCAGTTCGTGCCCGTCCGGGCCGATGATCCGCGCCTCGTAGCCCGCGACCGGGCGGCCGGTGCAGGCCGGGCGGCTGTCACCGAAACGGTTGGTCAGGAAGATGTGCAGCATCTCGGTCGAGCCGATGCCGTCCAACATCGGCTTGCCGGTCTTGGCCATCCATTCCTCGTAGACCGGCGCGGGCAGCGTCTCGCCGGCCGAGACGGCGGCGCGCAGGCTGGACAGGTCCGCGCCCTCGTCCATGGCGCGCATCATCACCCGATAGGCGGTCGGCGCGGTGAAGCAGATGGTGGCGCGGTATTTCTGGATGATCTCGACCATGTTCGGCGGCGTGGCGTTTTCCAGCAGCGCCGCCGAGGCGCCGAAGCGCAGCGGAAACACCGCCAGCCCGCCCAGCCCGAAGGTGAAGGCCAAGGGCGGCGAGCCGACGAAGACATCCTCGGGCCGCACCTCCAGCACCTCGCGGGCATAGCCGTCGGCGATGATCAGGATGTCGCGGTGGAAATGCATGGTCGCCTTGGGCTCGCCCGTGGTGCCCGAGGTGAAGCCCAGCAGCGCCACGTCGTCGCGGCCGGTTTGCACCGCCTGAAACCGCACCGGCTGGGACAGGGCGGCGCGGTCCAGTTCGGCATCGTGGTTCGCCGTGCCATCGAAGCCGATCACGGTCTTCAGATGGCGGCTGTCCTTGGCGGCCAGCGCCAGCTCGTCCATCAGCCTTGTGTCGCAAAGCGCGTGGCTGACCTGCGCCTTGTCGATGATCTTGGCCAGCTCGCCCGCGCGCAGCATCGGCATGGTGTTGACCACCACCGCCCCGGCCTTGGTCGCCGCCAGCCAGCAGGCCACCATGGCCGGGTTGTTGGCCGAGCGGATCAGCACCCGGTTGCCCGGCCGCACGCCGTAAGTCTCGACCAGCGCATGGGCGATGCGGTTGGTCCAGTCGGTCAGTTCCTTGTAGCTGCGGATGCGGCCGTTGCCGATCAGCGCGATATGGTCGCCGAAGCCCTTCTCGACCATGCGGTCGGTCAGCTCGACCGCGGCGTTCAGGTATTCGGGATAGGCGAACCCCTCCAGCTTCAGCTGCGGCCAAAGCTCGGCCGGCGGCAGGTTGTCGCGCGAGAAGCTATCGACATGCGCCGAGGGTCCAAGCGGCGGATTGCCCGTCATCTTCAATCTCCCTGTTGGGCGGGCCGGCCTCTTGTCGTGCCTTGGCCCGCTTCTGCCGCGCCCCCGTCAGGCGGGGATCACGGCGGTTGCCTCGATCTCGACCTTGGCACGGTCCTCGACCAGGGCCACGACCTGCACCAGCGCCATGGCCGGATAGTGCCGGCCGATGATCTCCTTGTAGGCCTGGCCGACACCCTTGAGCGCGCCCAGATATTCGCGCTTGTCGGTGACATACCAGGTCAGGCGCACCAGATGTTCGGGCCGCGCGCCGGCTTCGGCCAGCACGGCGACGATGGCCGACAGCGCGCTGCGCACCTGTTCGACGAAATCGTCGGATTCGAATTCCTGCTGGGCGTTCCAGCCGATCATGCCGCCGGTGAACACCATCCGCCCGGTCGCAGCGATGCCGTTGGAATAGCCCGGCGTCGCCTTCCAGTTCCTGGGATGCAGAACCTCATGCACCATCGCTTGCCTCCATGAATGCGGTCATCTTGCGGCGGATCGCCCCGGGCCAGGGCGCCGCCCGCCCCTCGGGCGTGACCCAGACCAGGGTCGAGACGCAGTGCAGCCGCTCCTGCCCGCCGGCACTGGCCCGCTGCACCAGCCGCGCGCTGGAGCGGCCGACATGCTGCAGCTCCAGCGCGAATTCCAGCACCTCGCCCAGCCGCGAGGGCGCGCGGAAGCCGGCCTCGATCTGCACCGTCGGGACCGAGCAGCGTTCCTCGACATGGATGCGGGTGAAGGGATAGGCCAGCACCTCGGCGAAGAAATTCTCGATCACCGAGTTCAGCATCTCGAAGTAACGGGGATAGAAGACGATCCCCGCCGGGTCGCAATGGTTGAACTCGACCTGGATCCGGCGGAGATAACGCATCAGTCATTGGCCTCCGGCGGCAGGAAGTCGACCTGGTGGCGGGCCGAGAGTTCGACGACGGTCGGAATGTCGGTCAGGTCGTGCAGCGCCTCGAACAGCGCGCGCAGGTTGCCGGCCGGCGAGACCCAGAACAGCGCCCGCGCCGGCTTGTCCGACTTGTTGAAATAGCCATGCGGCACGCCGCGCGGCATCCGCACCAGATCGCCCGCCCTGGCCACCGACCAGACACCGTCCAGCTTCACATGCAGCTCGCCTTCCTGCACCAGGATGAACTCGTCCTGCGTCGGGTGGATATGCACCGGCACGAACTGGCCGGGCTCGCTGTTGGTCTCGAAGGCGAAGGTGCTGCCGCAATCCGCCTTGGGGAAATAGCGCTGGCCGAGGATGTTCCATTCGATGCCCCCGATCCCATCGCCCTGGCGGGTGATGCCGCCGTCCAATGCCTTGTCCATGCCGTCCTCCTGTTGCTCAGCCCAGCACGCTCCGGGCGATCACGACGCGCTGCACGTCGCTGGCGCCCTCGTAGATGCGCAGGGCGCGGATGTCGCGGTAAAGCGCCTCGACCGCGGTGCCGTGCCGCACGCCGTCGCCGCCATGCAGTTGCAGCGCGGCGTCGATCACCTCCTGCGCCGCCTCGGTGGCATAAAGCTTGGCCTTCGCCGCCTCGCGGGTGATGCGGGGCGCGCCCATGTCCTTGGTCCAGGCGGCGCGATAGACCAGCAGGGCGGCCACATCCACCTTCAGCGCCATGTCGGCCAGATGGCCCTGCACGATCTGGTGATCGGCCAGGGTGCCGCCCCCCACCCGCGGCCTGCGCACCCGCGCCAGGGCTTCGTCCAGCGCGCGCCGGGCCATGCCAAGCGCCGCCGCCCCGACCGTGGGGCGGAACACGTCCAGCACCGACATGGCGATCTTGAACCCCTCGCCTGGCCGCCCGATCAGCGCCGCGTCGGGCAGCACCACCCCGTCCAGCTTCAGCCGCGCGAGCGGATGGGGCGCGATGACCTCGATCCGCTCGGCAATCGTCAGCCCGGCGCTGTCGGCAGGCATCAGAAAGGCCGACAAGCCCCGCGCGCCCGGCGCCTCTCCCGTGCGGGCGAAGATCACATAGAGATCGGCGATGCCGCCGTTCGAGATATAGGTCTTTTCGCCCGTCAGCCGCCAGCCGCCCGGGATGCGTTCGGCCAGCGTCGCGGTGCTGGCCACGTCCGAGCCGGCCCCCGGCTCGGTCAGCGCGAAGCCCGAGATCGCCCGGCCCGTGCGCGTCCGGTCCAGCCATTCGCGCTGGCCGGGAGTGCCGAACAGCGACACCGCCCCCATGCCGAGCCCCTGCATGGCAAAGGCGAAATCGGCCAGCGGGTCGTGCCGCGCCAGCGTCTCGCGGATCAGGCACAGGCTGCGCACGTCCAGCACCTCGCCCTTGGCCGCACCGCTATGGCGCAGAAAGCCCGCCTGCCCCAGCGCCGCGACCAGCCCCCGGCAAGCCGCGTCCACGTCGCGGTGATCCACCGGCAGATGCGCCGCGCACCAGTCCTCCAGCGCCGCCGAAAGCTCGCGGTGGCGGGTCTCGAAAAACGGCCAGTCCAGAAAGCTGCGATCCGCCATGTCTCAATCCCCCTGAAAGACGGGTTTCTCCCTGGCGACGAAGGCGCGATAGGCGCGCTCGAAATCGCGGGTCTGCATGCAGATCGCCTGCGCCTGCGCCTCGGCCTCGATCGCCTGCTCCAGCCCCATGTTCCATTCCTGGTTCAGCTGGGTCTTGGTGATGCCATGGGCAAAGACCGGCCCCGCGGCCAGCCGCCGCGCCAGCGCCAGCGCCTCGGCCTCCAGCGCATCGGCGTCATGCAGCGCGTTCCAGAAGCCCCAGGCCTGGCCCTCCTCGGCGCCCATCACCCGGCCGGTGTAAAGCAGCTCGGCCGCCCGGCCCTGGCCGATGAGGCGCGGCAGCATGGCGCAGGCGCCCATGTCGCAGCCGGCCAGCCCGACGCGGGTGAACAGGAAGGCGCATTTCGCCTGCGGCGTCGCCAGCCGCAGGTCCGAGGCCATGGCCAGGATCGCGCCGGCGCCGACACAGATCCCGTCCACCGCCGCGATCACCGGCTTGCCGCAGCCGATCATCGCCTTGACCAGGTCGCCGGTCATGCGGGTAAAGGCCAGAAGCCCCTTCATGTCCATGCCGACCAGCGGGCCGATGATGTCATGCACATCCCCGCCCGAGCAGAAATTGCCGCCGTTTGGGGCCAGAACCACCACATCCACGTCGCTGGCATAAACCAGCGCGCGGAAGGTGTGGCGCAGCTCGGCATAGCTGTCGAAGGTCAGCGGGTTCTTGCGCTCGGGGCGGTTCAGGCGGATGGTGGCGATGCGGTCCCGCACCTCCCACAGGAAATGCTGCGGCTTCAGCCCAGCCAGCTCGGTCATTTCGCGCCCCCCATGCGTTTCAGGATCTCGGTCAGCAACTCGATGTCCTCCTCGGTCAGGTCGGCGAAGATGCGGTTCACCTCGGCCTCGTGATCGGCGGCGAAACCCTCGAAGGCCGCCAGCCCCTCGGGGGTCAGGGCCACCAGCACCGTGCGCCGGTCGGTCTCGGACGGCGTGCGCCGGGCCAGCCCGTCCTTTTCCAGCCGGTCCACCACCGCCGTGGCATTGCCGTTCGAGACCAGCAGCATCCGCGACAGCTCGGTCATGCTCAGCCCCTCGCGCCGGCGATAAAGGGCGGCCATCACGTCGAAACGCGGCAGCGTGGTGTCGTGCCGCACCCGCAGGAATTCGCGCAGCTGGCCCTCGGCCGTGCGGGTGACGCCCAGCAGGCGGATCCACAGCTTCAGCCGGCGCTTGGACAGCGGATCGCTCATGCCTCGCCCCCCGAAATGGCGATGGCCTGGCCGTTGACCCCCTCGGAGCCCGGCCCGCACAGCCACAGTGCCGCGGCGCTGACCTCGGCGGGCTGGATCAGCCTGCCCTGCGGATTGGTCGCGGTCAGCGCGGCCAGCGCCTGATCCCGGCTCTTGCCGGTCTTGCCCATGATGGTGGCAAGGGATCGCGCCGTCATCTCGGTATCCAGGAAACCGGGGCAAAGCGCGTTCACCGTCACCGGCCGGCGCGCCACCTCCAGCGCCAGGCTGCGCACCAGCCCGACCACGCCATGCTTGGCCGCCGCATAGGGCGCGACATAGGCATAGCCCCGCAGGCCGGCGGTCGAGGCCACGGCGATCAGCCGGCCCCAGCCGGGCATTTGCGCCAGCCCCTCGCGAAAGGTCAGGAAGGGGCCGGTCAGGTTCACCGCCAGCATGGCGTTCCACTGTTCCAGAGTGGTGCGGCCCAGGGGCGCGCTGTCCGCCGCCCCGGCATTGGCGATGACGATGTCGCAGGGGCCGGCCGCGGCGAACATCGCCTGGACGCTGGCCTCGTCGGTCACGTCGGCGGTCAGGGCGCGGGCGCCGGTCCGTTCGGCCATCGCCTCCAGCGGCGCCTTGCGGCGGCCGCAGATCACCACCTCGGCCCCGGCCCCGGCAAAGGCGCGCGCCAGATCGGCGCCGACGCCCGTGCCGCCGCCGGTGATCAGCACCCGCTTGCCCGTGACGGTCATGCCCGGATCGCCTCCTGCGCGCGGTTGCGCAGCCGCAGCGCCTGGTCGCGGCCGGCCAGATAGGGCAAGGGCCAGGCCGCGGCCTCGTCCCCGGCCTCGACGGCGGCGTGCAAGGTCCAGTAGGGATCGGCCAGATGCGGCCGCGCCAGGCAGACCAGATCGGCCCGGCCGGCCAGCAGGATGCCGTTCACCTGATCGGCCTCGGTGATATTGCCCACCGCCATCGTCGCCAGCCCGGCCTCGTTGCGGATGCGGTCGCTGAACGGCGTCTGGAACATCCGGCCATAGATCGGCCGCGCCCCGGTGCTGGTCTGCCCGGCCGAGACGTCGATGATATCGGCGCCGGCATCGGCGAACATCCGAGCAATTTCCACCGCCTCCTCGGGCGTCACGCCCTCGTCGCCCACCCAGTCATTGGCCGAGATGCGCACCGACATCGGCTTTTGCGCCGGCCAGGCGGCACGCATCGCCCGGAACACCTCGAGCGGATAGCGCATGCGGTTTTCCAGGCGGCCGCCATATTCGTCCTCGCGCCGGTTCGACAGGGGCGAGATGAAGCTGGAGATCAGATAGCCATGCGCGGCATGCAGCTCGACCATGTCGAAGCCCGCCCGCGCCGCCATCTGGGTCGCGGCGACGAACTGGTCGCGCACCATGTCCATGTCGGCGCGGTCCATGGCCTTCGGCACCGCGTTGCCGTCCTGCCAGGGGATGGCGCTGGCCGAGATCAGCGGCCAGTTGCCCTCGGCCAGCGGCCGGTCGGCATCCTGCCAACCCAGCTGGGTCGAGCCCTTGCGGCCGGAATGGCCGATCTGCATGCAGATCCTGGCCCGTGTCTCGGCATGGGTGAAATCGACGATCCGCTTCCAGGCGGCCTCGTGCTCGGGCGCATAAAGACCCGGGCAGCCGGGGCTGATCCGTCCCTCGGGCGAAACGCAGGTCATCTCGGTATAGACCAGCCCGGCGCCGCCCTTGGCGCGTTCGGCGTAATGGACGAAATGCCAGTCGGTCGGGCAGCCGTCCACGGCCTTGTATTGTGCCATGGGCGAGACGACGACACGATTTTCCAACTCCATGCCGCGCAGACGGAAGGGCGCGAACATCGGGCGCCGCCCCTTGCGCCCGCCGGCGCGTTCCTGGAACCAGTCCTCGGCCCGGCCCAGCCATTCGGGGTCGCGCAGGCGCAGGTTCTCGTGGCTGATACGCTGCGAACGGGTCAGCAGCGAATAGGCGAATTGCAGCGGCTCCATGTCCAGGTAGCGCTCGACCTGCTCGAACCATTCCAGGCTGTTGCGGGCGGCCGATTGCAGGCGCAGCACCTCGACGCGGCGCTCCTCCTGATAGCGCTCGAAGGCGCGTTGCATGGTCGGTTCGGAATGCAGGTATTCGGCCAGGGCGATGGCGCTGTCGAAGGCCAGCCGCGTGCCTGAGCCGATCGAGAAATGCCCGGTCGCCGCCGCATCGCCCATCAGCACGACGTTTTCGTGATACCAGCGCTCGCAGATCACCCGCGGGAACTGGATCCAGACCGCCGAGCCGCGCAGATGCGCGGCGTTGGACATCAGCGCGTGGCCGCCCAGATGGCGCTCGAAGATCCTGCGGCAGGTCTCGACCGATTCCTCCTTGGACATGTCGGCAAAGCCCAGCTTCTCCCAGGTTTCGGGCAGGGTCTCGACGATGAAGGTCGCGGTGTCACCGTCGAACTGGTAGACATGCGCCCAGACCCAGCCATGCTCGGTCCGCTCGAAGATGAAGGTGAAGGCGTCGTCGAATTTCTGATGCGTGCCCAGCCAGATGAACTTGCAGCGACGGGTGTCGATATCGGGCTGGAACACCTCGGCATATTCGCTGCGCACCAGGCTGTTGATGCCGTCGCACCCCACCACCAGGTCATAGTCCCGGCGGTATTCCTCGGCCGATCTGAACACCGTCTCGAAGCGCAGGTCGATGCCCAGCGCGCGCGCCCGGGCTTGCAGCAGGACCAGCATCTGCTTGCGGCCGATGCCGGCAAAGCCGTGCCCGCCCGAGACGGTGCGCACCCCGTCATGCACCACGGCGATATCGTCCCAATAGGCGAAATGGCTGCGGATCGCCTCGGTGCTGGCAGGGTCGTTCTGCTGCATCCGCCCCAGCGCGTCGTCCGACAGCACCACGCCCCAGCCGAAGGTGTCGTTGGCCTTGTTGCGCTCCAGCACGGTGATCTGGTGCGAGGGGTCGCGCAGCTTCATCGAGATGGCGAAATACAGTCCCGCCGGCCCGCCGCCCATGCACAAGATCTTCATCGCTCGCCTCCCTGCGCCTTTCCGGCCCGTTGCGGGAAAAGCTGCCAGCGAATCGGATTCGTTTCAAGTTTAAAATTTCAAGCTTGAAACGATTGCCGGCCATGGCATGATGGGCCAAGGACAGGGGCGGAGATTCCGACATGACCACCATCGCCGTGATCGGGCTGGGGACGATGGGGCTGGGCATCGCCCAGACCTATGCCGCCGCGGGCTTCGCCGTGCTGGCGACCGATGCCGCGCCGGACGCGCGCGAAACGGCGCTGGAGCGGCTGCGCGCAGGCCTGGCCCGGCGGGTGCAGGCGGGCAAGCTGGCGCAATCCGAACTGGAGG
Source organism: Paracoccus binzhouensis (assembly GCF_016446475.1). Lineage (GTDB taxonomy): Bacteria > Pseudomonadota > Alphaproteobacteria > Rhodobacterales > Rhodobacteraceae > Paracoccus > Paracoccus binzhouensis. The sequence goes on from NZ_JAEHFP010000024.1 coordinate 35,229, forward strand.
CGATTCTGGCGCGCATCACCCTGGCCGACGGCGCCGAGGCCATGGGCCGCGCCGATCTGGCCATCGAGGCGGTGGTCGAGCGCATGGAGGTCAAGCGCGCCCTGTTCGCGGCGCTGGAATCTGTGCTGGCGCCCGATGCGGTTCTGGCCAGCAACACCTCGTCCCTGTCGGTCGCCGCCATGGCCGAGGGGCTTTCGCAGCCCCAGCGCCTGCTGGGCCTGCATTTCTTCAACCCGGCACCGGTGATGAAGCTGGTCGAGCTGGTGGCGCATTCCGGCACCAGCGCGGCAGCGCTGGAGCGGGCCCGGCGCCTGACCGAGGCGGCGGGCAAGACCGTGATCCCCTGCCCCGACCGGCCCGGCTTCATCGTCAATCGCTGCGCCCGGCCCTTCTATGGCGAGGCGCTGGCACTGCTGGAGGAAGGCCGAAGCGCCGGTGAAATCGACGCGGCGATGCTGGCGGCGGGTTATCCCCTGGGTCCCTTCGGACTGATCGACCTGGTGGGGGCGGACATCAACCTGGCGGCCACCGAAAGCCTGGCCGCCGCCATGCAGAACCACCCGCGCTATCACGTCTTCGACGCGCTGAAGCGCCAGGTCGCCCAAGACGATCTTGGGCGCAAGACCGGCCGGGGCTTCCTTTTCCCCGACAAGCCCGGCCCCGCCCCGGCGGATGCCCAGGCCATCGTCCTGCGCATCGAGGCGGCGCTGGTCAACGAGGCCGGCTGGCTCCTGGCCGAGGGCGGCACCACGCCCGAAGACATCGACACGGCGCTGAAACTGGGGCTGAACTTCCCGCGCGGCCCGTTCGAGATCCTGGCCGCGCAGGGGCGCGGGCCGGTGCTGGCCCGGCTGCAGCGGCTCTCCGCCGCCGCGCCGGCGCATCTGCAGGGGCGCTACCGGCCGTCCCCGGTGCTGGCGATGCCTCGCCCCGGCAGCCCGTGACGCCGGGCCGCGGCAAGGCTGCCGGGCCCTACAGCCCGCCGAAATGGAAGGCCTTGGTTTCCAGGTATTCCTCGATCCCGTCCTGCGCACCCTCACGGCCCAGGCCCGAGGCCTTGACGCCGCCGAAGGGCGTCTCGGCATGGCTGACCGCGCCGGTGTTCAGCCCGACCAGACCGAATTCCAGCGCCTCGCCGACGCGGAAGGCGCGCGCAAGGTCGCGGGTGAAGAAATAGGCGGCCAGGCCAAAGGGCGTGTCGTTGGCGATGGCCAGCGCCTCCTCCTCGGTCTCGAAGCGGAAGATCGGGGCGACCGGGCCGAAGGTTTCCTCGGCGGCCAGCTGCATCGCGGTCGTGGCGCCGACCAGCACCACCGGGTCGGCATAGCCCTCGGGCAGCGTGCGCGCCGCGGTGGCGCGGGTCGCGCCCCTGGACAGCGCGTCCTCGACATGGGCGCGGATCTTGGCGATGGCGGCGGCGTTGATCATCGGGCCGATGGTCGTGCCCTCGGCCGTGCCGGGGCCAACCTGCAGCGCATCGACGCGCTTCGCCAGCGCCGCGACGAAGGCGTCGTGGATGCCCGATTGCACCAGGATGCGGTTCGCGCAGACACAGGTCTGCCCGCCATTGCGGAACTTGGACAGCATCGCGCCCTCGACCGCCGCGTCCAGGTCGGCGTCGTCGAAGACGATGAAGGGCGCGTTGCCGCCCAGCTCCAGCGACAGGCGCTTCAGCGTCGGCGCGCATTGCTCGGCCAGCAGCGCGCCGACGTGGGTCGAGCCGGTGAAGGACAGCTTGCGCACCACCGGGCTGGCGGTCAGGGTGGCGCCGATCACCTCGGGCCGGCCGGTCAGGATGTTGATGACGCCCGGGGGAATGCCCGCGCGTTCGGCCAGCACCCCAAGCGCCAGCGCCGAATAGGGGGTGAGGTCCGACGGCTTCACGACCATCGTGCAGCCCGCCGCCAGGCCAGGGGCGACCTTGCGGGTGATCATCGCGATGGGAAAGTTCCAGGGCGTGATGATCGCGCAGACGCCCACCGGCTCCTTCATGGCAAAGACCTTCTTGCCCGGCACCGGCGAGGGGATGATCTTGCCGTTGATGCGCCGCGCTTCCTCGGCGAACCAGCGCAGGAAGGACGCGCCATAGGCGACCTCGCCCCGCGCCTCGGCCAGGGGCTTGCCCTGTTCTGCGGTCAGGATCTGCGCCAGGTCGTCCGCGTGGTCCAGCATCAGCTGATACCAGGCCATCAGCAGGTCGGCGCGTTCGGCATGGGTGCGCTTGCGCCATTCCACCATCGCCCGTTCGGCGGCGGCGATGGCCTGCGTGGTTTCATCCGCCGAGCAGTCGGGCATCGTGCCCATGGCGCGGCCGGTGGCGGGATTCGTCACTTCCATGTCGGGACGGGCGATCCACTGGCCGTCGATCAGCGCGGCCTGGCGGAACAGGCCGGGATCGTTCAGCTGCGGGCCGAAATCGGTCATCTGGTTCATGCTTGTTCCTCCAGCGCGGCCAGGACGGCTGCTGTAATGGCATCGGTGCCGTGCAGGCCGGGGCGGATGCCGATGCCCCGGGCGGTGGCGGATTCGATGGCGGCCAGCACCGCATCGGCGGCGGGCTTCTCGCCCAGGTGCTCCAGCATCATCGCCCCCGACCAGATGGCGGCGATGGGGTTGGCGAGGTTCCTGCCCGCGATGTCGGGGGCGGATCCATGCACCGGCTCGAACATCGACGGGCCGCTGCGGTCGGGGCAGATATTGGCCGAGGCCGCGAAGCCCAGGCCGCCCTGGATCGCCGCGCCCAGATCGGTCAGGATGTCGCCGAACAGGTTCGACGCCACGATCACGTCCAGATCCTGCGGCGCCATCACCATCTTCGCGGCCATGGCGTCGATGTGCATATGGCTGACGGTCACGTCCGGGAACTCAGCGGCGATTTCCCGCGTCACCTCGTCCCAGAAGACCATCGAGTATTTCTGCGCGTTCGACTTCGTGACCGAAGTGAGATGCCCGCGTCGCGCCCGCGCCTGCTCGAAGCCGAAGCGGAGGATGCGCTCAACCCCCTTGCGGGTGAAGATCGCGGTTTCCACGGCGACCTCGTTGCCCTTGCCCTGATGGACGCGGCCGCCGGCGCCGGAATATTCGCCCTCGGTATTCTCGCGGATGCAGAGGATGTCGAAGCCTTCCGCCCTCAGCGGACCTTCCACGCCGGGCAGCAGCCGGTGCGGGCGGATGTTGGCATATTGGTCGAAGGCCTTGCGGATCGGCAGCAGCAGCCCGTGCAGCGACACCGAATCCGGCACCGTGGCGGGCCAGCCGACCGCGCCCAGGTAGATCGCGTCGAAGGGGCGCAGCTGCTCGATTCCGTCCTCGGGCATCATGCGGCCCGTTTCCAGATAGGTCTCGCAGGACCAGTCGAAGCGGGTCGGTTCCAGCGTGAAGCCGAAACGAGCGGCGGCGGCGTCCAGCACCTGCATCGTGGCGTCGGTCACATCCACGCCGATGCCGTCGCCGGGGATCAGCGCGATCTTGTGGGCGGTCATGGTCTTCTCCTTCAGATGTCGATCAGCACCGATTTCGTGCGGCGGTTCGCGGCGAAGGCTTCGCGCCCCAGATCCTTGCCCAGACCCGAGGCCTTCCAGCCGCCGGTCGGCAGGATATGGTCGCGCGACCGGCCATAGCGGTTGACCCAGACGGTCCCGGCCTCAAGCCGCCGGGTCAGGCGCAGCGCCCGGGACAGGTCGCGGGTGAACAGCCCGGCGCAGAGGCCATAATTCGGGTGGCGGGCCAGGGCCATCCCTTCATCTTCGGTGTCAAAGGTCTGGAAGGTGGCGACGGGGCCGAAGATTTCCTCGGTCACGGCGGGATTGTCGGCCGAAACGCCGCCGATCAGGGTCGGGCGATAGAAGCTGCCCTCGCAATCGAACCGCGCGCCGCCGCACAGGATCTCGCCGCCCTGCGCCCGCGCCGCCTGCACGATGCCGTCGATGCGCCGCAGCTGCGGTTCCGAGATGATGGGCGAGAAGCCGGGGCTTTCCGCCCAGGTCGGCGCCGGCCGCGGCCGCGCGAAGCGGGCGGCCAGCCGCTCGGCCAGGGCGTCGGCAATGCCGCGCTGCACGATGATGCGCGATCCGGCGACGCAGAACTGCCCGGCATTGGGCAGGATGCCGCGTTCCAGGCAATCGGCGGTCAGGTCCGGGTCGGCATCGTCGAAGACCAGCATCGGGCTCTTGCCGCCCAGCTCCAGCGTCATCGGCTTGATGCCGCTGCGCGCGATGTTCTCCATGATCGCGGCGCCGGCGCGGGTCGAGCCGGTGAAGCTGACCTTGTCGATGCCCGGATGGCCGACCAGGGCCGCCCCGGTCAACGGCCCGTCGCCCTGCACCACATTGACCAGGCCGGCGGGAATCCCCGCCCGCACCGCCAGCTCGGCCAGGCAGAGCGCCGAAAAGGGCGTCATCTCCGAGGGTTTCAGCACCACCGCATTGCCCGCCGCCAGGGCCGGAGCCAGCTTCCAGCCCGCCATCGAGATCGGGAAGTTCCAGGGCGCGATGGCGCCGACCACGCCATAGGGCTCGGCGGCGACGAAGCCCAGGCTGCCCGCCCCGGTGGGCGCCAGGGCGCCGCATTCCTTGTCGGCGAATTCGGCGAAGAACCGGATCTGCTCGGCGGTGACCGGCACGTCGCCCGTCGCCGCCTGCGCCACCGGGCGCGAGGAGCAGACCGCCTCGAGCCGCGCCAGGGTTCCGGCCTCGGCCTCGATCAGCTCGGCCCAGCGGTGCAGGGCGACCAGCCGGTGGCGCGGCGGCAGCTCCGCCCAGCCCGAGGCCGCCAGCGCCCGCCGCGCGCCGGTCACCGCCCGGTCCACCATCGCCGCATCCGCCACCGGAACCTGCCCGATCACCTGGCCGGTAGAGGGCGCGCGCAACTCGGCCCGCGGCGTGTCGGCGACATGGGCGCCGTCGATGAAATGGCCGGCGGGCAGGCGAAGGGACAGGGGGTCGAAGGCGAAGGTCATGGCATCCTCGGCTGATGCGGCAAGGGTGAGGCAAAGGGCGAAGCGGAAGCTGCCGAAGGACCGCGAAGGCCGGCAGAAACCACCGTGCGGCGGCGGCGCGCAGAATATTGTGCCGTCATGCCATGCCGTCAGTCCTCGAGCAGCGCGGCGACGGGGACCGGCCGCACCGGCGGCTGGCCGCGCAGCCGCCCCACGGCCTGCGGAGCGATCCCGGCATGGCGGGCGATCAGTTCGGCGGCGGCCAGCTGGCAATAGCGGCCCTGGCAGCGGCCCATGCCGATGCGGCCCAGGGATTTCACCCGGTTGGCCTCGGCCCCGCCCAGATCGACGGCGGCGCGCATCTGCCCCACCGTGACGCCTTCGCAGCGGCACAGCACGGCGGCATCGGCCAGCGCGTCCAGCTGGCCCGAGGGCCAGGGAAAGGCCCGCGCCAGCGCCAGGGCAAAGCGCCTCAGCCGCTGGGCCCGGCGCAGCAACGCTGCGGAATCGGGGGTGGCGATGCCCAGGTCGTTCAGGCAGGCATTGGCCGCCAGGGTACCCGCGACCTCGGCGCCATCCGCGCCCAGGATGCGCAGCCCGTCGCCCGCCAGATAGAGGCCCGGCCCTGCGCGGCCCATGTCATCCGCGACCGGCAGCCATTGCGCCCAGGGCTCGGACCAAGCGAAGCGGGCGCCGGCCAGGTCGGCCAGCTGCGTTTCCGCGCGCAGATGCCAGCCCAGCGCCACCGCGTCGCAGGCCGTGACCCGCGCCCGGCCCCAGGCGTCGCGCCAATGCACCGCCGCCTCTGCGATCCGCTCCAGCCGGACGCCGGGATGATACAGCCGCCCCAGCCGGGTCCGCATCGCCATGCCGCGCGCCGTCACCAGCGGCCGGGCCAGCGCCATGCCAAGGCCGCCGCGGGCCTGCGCGGCAAGGGGGGCGGTGTCCAGCACCGCCGCCAGCCC
>NZ_JAEHFP010000240.1 GCF_016446475.1 Paracoccus binzhouensis
CTACGACAAAACCGCAGACAGTTTCCTCGGCTTCATCGACATCGCCTGCATCAGGCTCTGGCTTCGCCATTTGTCAACATGACCTACGGCGTCCCGGTTCTGTGCGACGTGCAGATCATCCCGCGCGGCGTCTCCGGTCTGTCGGAGTTCGACCCTTTCCGGCCAGCCTTCAAAAGCCGCATTGCCGGCAGTCGTTCACCGGAAGAAGCGGCAACCATGCGGAAGATGCGGGCGACGGGCAGCTCGCTGAAGGAAATCGCCAACGCGACAGGACGGAGCATAAACACGGTGTTTCGCGCCACCTGCCACATGTAACCCCAACAGCCCCCGGCTTCAGTCGGGGGCAAATCCCTGCTGTAAGAAGGTTTCATTTGGGGGACGTATTGGTGTATCGGCAGCTCTGTTAATCAATTAAATTCATTAATTACAATTGGTTAAATGGTGAAATTGGCGGAAGAGAGTGGGAGTCGAACCCACCCGGGACAGGCTCACTGCCCCAACCGGATTTGAAGTCCGGCCGCCCCACCGGGGACGCTTCTCTTCCCTTGTTCACATCGCGGACCCGTCCGGGCTGAACAGGTCGATCCGGTGCGGATTGATGCGACGAAGATCGCCCCGGCGCAAGGTCAGACCGAGCCGGTCGAAGAAATCCAGGATCTGGATCGCCACCTTGCGGCCGTTCCGCACCCGGTCGCGAAAGGCCGGGGCGGTGAACCAGCCGTCCGGGCTGGCGGCGGCAAGCTCGCGGAGGATGCCGACCATCTCGACGGTGGCGGCGCGGGCGAAGAAATGGTCGTGCGCGATCTGGTCGATGCGGCCCTGCCGCGCCGCCATGCGCAGGATGCGGCGCAGCTCGGCCTCGTCCAGGCCCAAGTCGCGCGCGAAGTCGCGGACGCGGGGCGGGCGGAAGCGCTCCTCGCCGGAAAGGCGCGGCAGGAGGCGGGCCAAGGTCGCCTCGTCTTCGTCGGACAGGCGCGGCAGGTGGCCGGGCAGGCGGATGAAGGCGCCGTCCAGCGCGATGCGGCCGGCGCCGGCCTCGGCGCGCAGGAAGGCGGCGAAGGCATCCTTGGGCAGGCGCGGCTCCAGCTTCAACCGCAGCCTTTCGCGGCCCAGGCCCTGCAGGTCGGCATTCTCGGCGTGAAAGTCGGCCAGCTCGGCGAGCATCGCCGCGCGCAGGGCGGCCAGCCGCTCGGGGGCCAGCGCCTGCCGGGTGCCGGCGATCACGGCCACGCCCGAGGCGGCGACGGCATCCTCCAGCCCCGCCGGCGCCAGCGCCCGGTCGCGG
>NZ_JAEHFP010000241.1 GCF_016446475.1 Paracoccus binzhouensis
CCTCGCTGCCGCTGCGCGACGGGGCGGCCGCGCCGGAAAGCACCCGGATCTCGGCGCTGCTGCCGCCGGCGCAAGCGGCGGCGCTGCGCGGCCTGGCGCGCGGCTTGCGGGTCACGCAGACCGCGCTTTACCTGGCGGTCTTTGCCGCCGTGCTGGCGCGGGCGACGGGCGACCGGGCCTTTCGCCTGACGCTGCCGGGCTTCTTCCGCGCCCCGGTGATGCGCGGCGCCTCGCGGCTGGTCGGGGATTTCACCAATATCCTGCCGCTCGGCCTGCGGATCGGGCCCGAGGCCACGCTGGCCGGCCTGGCGCGCGAGACGGGGCGCGAAATCGCGCAGGCGCTGTCGCACCAGGCCTGCCCCGGCACCGCCGTGCTGCGCGAGATGTCGCGCGGCGGACAGGGCGTGGAATCCGCGCCGGTGGTCTTTACCAGCGGGCTCGACCTGGGCGGCGGGCAGCGCCAGCTGCTTGGCCCGCGCGTCGGCCGGCTGTTCGGGCCGCTGGTCTGGAGCGTGTCGCAGGCGCCGCAGGTGGCGCTGGACGTGCAGGTCGCCGCGCTGGCCGAGGGCGTGCTGCTGAACTGGGACCTGCGGCTGGACGCGCTGCCCGAGGACTGGGTGCGCGCCTGTTTCGACGCCTGCCACGCGGCGCTGTGCCGGCTGGCGGATGCGCCCGATCTGGCGGCGGTGGCGCTGTCGGACTGGCTGCCGGCGCCGATGCGGATGCGGCGGCTGAACGACCTGCAAAGGGCCTATCTGCTGGGCCGCGAGGCCGGGCTGCCGCTGGGCCGCACCGCCATGCAGGAATATCGCTGCTATCGCGGCCCGCTGGACGCCGGGGCGCTGGCGCTTCGGGCCCGGACGCTGATCGCCCGGCACGAGGCGCTGCGCAGCCGGCTCGACTCCGACCATTCGGCGCTGCGGGTGCTGGACAATGCCGAGCCGCCGCTGGAGCGTATCGACCTTTCGGATCTGGGTGCCGACGAGGCCGAGGCGCGGCTGGCCGCCCTGCAGGACGACTTCGCCCGCGCGCCGCTGCCGCTGGACGGGTTGCTGTGGCGGCTGGTGCTGGTCGAGATGCCGCAGCCCCGCGACCAGGCGTTGCTGGTCAAGATGGACGCGCTGGCGCTGGACGGCGCCGGGATCGCGCAGATCGTCGCCGAGCTGCTGGCGCCCGAGCTTCCGCCCGCCCCCGCCCTGCCCACCCGCGCCCTGCCCGAGCCGGCGCCCGAGCCGGCCGACC
>NZ_JAEHFP010000242.1 GCF_016446475.1 Paracoccus binzhouensis
GCCCTGCCAGCCGGCCGGCGCGATCGGCCCGCCGGCATTCAGCGCCGCCATGCGCTCGCCGCCGCGATAGAGGCCCGCCGGGGCGCCCGGCGCTGGTCCCTTGGCGAAATCGGCGGCGGCCACCGGCACTGGGTCGCCCGGCTCGGCGCTGCGGCCGAACCCGTCCAGCACCAGTTCGGGCAGCCAGAAGGGCTGTTCCGCCGCCTCGGCCTCGGGTGCGGCGGCGCTGGCGCGGGCGCTGCGCACCAGCCGGTCCAGCATCTCGACAAACAGGCCCGAGATCGCCAGGTTCGACCATTCCGCATTCGCCGTGGTGTGGAACAGCACCAGCTGCCCCTGCCCCAGCGGCGCGCGCGTGACCAGCGGCGTGCCGTCGGTCAGCTGGGCGATGCTGCGCTCGGCCAGGTCGGGGGCCGGTTCGGCCAGCAATTGCGCGCGCACCGTGGCGTCGCCCGGCACGGCCAGCCCGGCAAAGGGCCCGTCGGCGGCAAAGGGGCGGATGCCGCGCGGCTCGCCCCAGCTCAGCGCTCCGCCGATGTCGCGCCCGCCGGCGCGCAACCGCACCGGCAGCAGCGCCTCCTCGCTCAGCCGCTCCGAGGCGGCCATGCGCGGTCCCGAGAAGCGGATCAGCAACCCGCCCTTTTCGACCCAGTCGCGCAGCCCGGCCTGTTCGGCCAGGCCGATCTGGTCAGCAATCACGATCACGTCGGGCGAGGCCTGCAGCACGTCGCCCAGCCCGCCCTCGACCAGATCGGTCGTGGGCGCCAGCGCCCGGCGCAGGTAATGCATGGGCGACAGCAGCCGCTGGCCCTCGCTGGCGCGGTCGTCGCCGACCAGCGCCACCTTGCGCCGGCGCAGGCTGTCATCGGCCAGCACCACCGCCCCGGCCGAGGCATGGCCCTCGACCTCGAAACGGGTGATGCGGTTGCGCAATTCGGACGGCAGGGAGATCGGGATCAGATAGCTGGCAACACCGCCCTGGACGCCGTCCTCGGGCGCCCCGGGCTTCAGCCGGGCCAGTTCGCGCGGGGTGCCCTGCGGGTCGAGGCCGATGGCCAGCACCTCGGGCGCCACGCCGCCGCCGGTCACGCGAAGCCGCAGCGCCGGCCGGTCGCCGGCGACGGGTTCCAGCGCGATGCGCGGGCCCTGCG
>NZ_JAEHFP010000243.1 GCF_016446475.1 Paracoccus binzhouensis
CCTCGCAGCCGTCAACGCCATGATTTATATGCGAAATATCACGATTACGACAGCGAAATCAGCGACTTACTTGGAGAATGTGGGTTAACGAGATACAGATTGTCGGTGACGTGGAAGAACGGGTCGACCGAGGCGAGATCGACAGTGATCCCGAAATTCTTCTTGAGTGTCGAGAATATCTCGCCCGCGCCGTTGTCGTTGTCGATCAGCACGATGACAGGGTGCGCCAGCGGCCGGTGCTTGCAGCGCTGAATGTCCTGCGCATAGCGGGTCTTGATGAAAAAGTATTTCAGGTCGCTCGCCCCGCCGCCAAGCTCCAACAGCTTATGGGCTTGGCCGGCGTAGTTAAAGAACGCTACTGCCGGTTTGAATGAATCGCCTTCCTTTGATCCGAGCTTGGGGTGAAAGGCCGTCAGCTTTCGGATCGCGTATTTGAGGTAGATGCTGTCGGTCTTTCCTTCGCAGACAATGAGTGGCCGCTCCAGCCGCACGAAATAGCGGTACTTTAGAAAGCGGGCGTAGAGCCTCCGCGCGGCGGTCGGGTTCTTCCGCTTTTCCGGTTCCTCGCGGTGGTCGATGGCATTCTTGACGTAATGGATATGGCTAAGGGTTCCTTCCAGTGGAGCGAGTGAATCAATTACTTTCAGATCCCGGGCTTCGTCGTTCTCCCCCGCCGCAGGCTGCGGAGAGGATGGCCGGTAATACGTGCCCTTCTCAAACAGCTCGTGGCACATCGCTCGCGCCCGGCGGTAGTATTCAGGCCTGATATTGACCTTGTCGTTGACGGTCAGTCCTGTGACGAGCTGCCGGCTCATGCGGAACTGCATTCTGGTCTTGCCCGGATTGATGGCGAACCCGGCCTTGGTGATCACGGCCGTAAGTTCCGGACCGGGTTGCCACTCCGGATCGCCTTCGGCGACTGGCGCTGCGACAGGCGAGGGGAACGCGCGCTGGCTAGTCGAGAAGGTAATGTCATCGGCGTAACGCGAGTAGGTGAGCTGGTGCTTTTTCGCGAGCTGGGACAGGCGCACGTCGAGGACGTGAGCAATTAGGTCATGTTGACAAATGGCGAAGCCAGAGCCTGATGCAGGCGATGTCGATGAAGCCGAGGAAACTGTCTGCGGTTTTGTCGTA
>NZ_JAEHFP010000244.1 GCF_016446475.1 Paracoccus binzhouensis
CCGCCAGCGCCGCCGCCGCGGCCAAGCCGGCCAGCCCGCGCAGCAGCCAGCCGCGCAGGCCGCGCCAGAGCGACCAGAGCGCCACCAGCCCCGCCAGCAGCGCCAGCGCCGCCACGATCGGCCAGGGCAGCAGCGGATCGAAGGCGAGCCCGCTCATTCCGAAACCTCCTCCTGCCGCAGCCGGTCGAGCAATGCCGGCACATGCACCTGATCCGATTTGTAATTCCCGGTCAGCACATACATCATCAGGTTGACGCCGAAGCGATAGGCCATCTCGCGCTGGCGCTCGCCGTCGAAACCGGAACCGACGCTGAACATCGGCAGGCCGTTATCGTCCACGGCCCAGGCCTCGGCCCAGGCATTGCCGCCGATCAGCACCGGCGACACGCCGTCGTTGAGATTGCGGAACGGAACGCCCTCGGCCGCCTCGGCGCCGGCGGGGGGCGCCTCGGCCCAGATCTCGCGCCCGTGGTAGCGGCCGGGGAAGTCCCTGAGCAGGTAGAAGGTCCGGGTCAGCACGTGATCGGCCGGCACCGGCGCCAGCGGCGGAATGTCCAGCGGCGCGGCCAGGGTCTGCAGCGCCGCCGAGCCGTCCGGCCCGCCCAGACCGGCGATGTCGCCGTCGCGGGTGTCGAACAGGATCATGCCGCCCGAGCGCAGGAAATGGTTCAGCCGCACATAGGCCCGGGGCGAGGGCAAGGGCTGCGTCCCGGTCACCGGCCAATAAAGGAAGGTCAGCAGCGACAGGTCGTCCCGGTCGGGATCGATGCCGATGGGCGGGCCCGGCTCGACCGTGGTGCGTTGGGTCAGCACCTGCGACAACCCGCGCAGCCCGGCTTCCGAGGCGGCGTCCACCTCGGCATCGCCTGTGATCACATAGGCCAGCGTCACCTCGTTCGCGGCACGCACCAGCCGGGGGTCGGGCGCCTCCTGCGCGTGCAGCGCGGCGGTCCAGAACAGGGCCCAGGCGGGCAGGATCAGCAGGACCAGCCTCATGCGAACCCCCTGCCCCGGCCGGGCTGCGCGCCCCGCGCCAGCCAGGCGCTGCCCAGGGCGTCCAGCGCCAGCAGCGCCGCGGCCAGCGCGATCAGCCAGCCGCGCAGGTCCAGCCCCGGCGCC
>NZ_JAEHFP010000245.1 GCF_016446475.1 Paracoccus binzhouensis
CGCGGTCGCCGCCACCAGCGCCGCCGCCCGCGCCCGCGCCGCCACCGCCTCGGGGCTGTCGGTCACGCCCTTGACCAGCGCGGCCGGGGCCGGCGCCTCGGTCACCACCGGCGCGTCGGCCAGCAGGGTGAATTCGATGCGCCGGTTGGCCTCGCGCCCGGCATCGGTGTCGTTCTCGGCGATGGGCTGGCTTTCGCCATAACCCCGGGCGGTCAGGTTCCCGGTGTCGATCCCCGCCTCGGCCATGGCGGTCAGCACCGCCTGGGCCCGGGCGCGGGACAGTTCCGCGTTGAAGCCTTCCGAGCCCTGCGAATCGGTATGGCCGCCGATCTCGATGCGGAAATCCGAACATTCCCGCATGGTCTCGGCCAGCCGCGCCAGCGTCGGGGCGGGATCGCCGGCGATCACCGACTTGTTCGGCTCGAAGCCGATCTCGGATTCGCGCATCGCCGCGTTCAGCCGGTCCACGCATTCGACGCCCGAGGGCAGGCCCAGCAGCGGGTCCATGCGCCGGTCGTAGCGGATCGCCAGCTCGTAGCGCGCCCCGGCCCCCAACCGCTGCGCAAGCCGCGCCGCCACCAGGTCCGAGGCGGTCCGGCTGCCCGAGACGCCGCTGATCCGCACCAGGTCGGGCGTCACCGTGGCGGTGCCGCGTTCCAGCCCGCTGACCGCCTCGATGGCGGCGATGGCGCGCAGCGTCCAGCCCTCGGGCACCGAATCGTCGCTACGCAGCGCGCTGTCCACCTGGCCGAAGCGCGCCCGGGCCAGGCTTTCCACCGCCTCGCGCATCCGGTCGTCGGTGATGCGGCCGCGCAGCGACACGCCGGCCGGGTCGACCACCGCAGTGAACTCGGCCGGGCCCCTGGCCGCCTCATCGGCCTTTTCGTGCTGCGCCGTCAGGACGAAGGCCGGGGGCAGCGCCGAATCCAGCCGGCCCGCCGCCTCGTCGAAGCGCGCGGCCGCGACCTCGGCCGGGACGCGCAGCGCCACGTCGGTGTCCGAGATGGTGACCGAGCCCGCCCCCAGCGCCGCGACGGCGCGGATCGACGCGACCGCGGCATCCGCCCAGCGCGGCGAGGGCGCGCCCA
>NZ_JAEHFP010000246.1 GCF_016446475.1 Paracoccus binzhouensis
CTGGCCGCGCGGCTGGTGCGCGAGAACCCCGGCGCCACGCGGATCGAGACCACGCTCGACGCGCGCCTGCAGCACCGGGCCGAGGAACTGGCCGCGCGCGCCGTGCGCGGCGCCGGGCGGCGGCTCTCGGCGGCGGTGGTGCTGGCCGATCACCGGACGGGCGAGATCCTGGCCGAGGTGGGCGCCGCGGACTGGACGGATGGCGCCTCGGCCGGTTTCGTGGACATGGCGCGGGCATGGCGCAGCCCCGGCTCGACGCTGAAGCCCTTCGTCTATGGCCTCGCCTTCGACGACGGGCTGGCGCATCCCGAGACGCTGATCGAGGACCGCCCGACCGCCTTCGGCCGCTGGCAGCCGCAGAATTTCGACCATCATTTCCGCGGCACCGTCAGCCTGAGGAACGCGCTGGTCTGGTCGCTGAACATCCCGGTGGTGAAGCTGGCCGAGGCGGTGGGCCCGAACCGCATCGCCCAGGCCCTGCGCCGCGGCGGGATCGAGCTGCGCCTGCCCGGCGAGGCGCCGGGCCTGGCCATGGTGCTGGGCGGCGCCGGCGTGACGCTGGAGGGGCTGGCCCAGGGCTATGCGGCCCTGGCGCGCGGCGGGCAGGGCATCACGCTGTCGCCGCTGCCGGGCAGCAGCCGCGCGCTGGACGCGCCGATGTTCGGCCCGGTCGCGGCCTGGCAGGTCGGCGATATCCTGGGCCGGAACCCCGCCCCGCAGGGCGCGCGCTCGCGGCCGATGGCCTACAAGACCGGCACCTCCTACGGGCATCGCGACGCGCTGGCGGTGGGCTTCGACGGGGCGCGGGTCGGCGCGGTCTGGCTGGGGCGGCCGGACGGCACGCCGGTGCTCGGCGCCTTCGGCGGCGAGCTGGCAGCGCCGGTGCTGTTCGACCTGTTCGACGCCCTGCCCCCGGTCGCGCTGCCGCCGCCTCCGCCGCAGACGCTGACCCTGCCGAACAGCGCCCTGCCGCTGCCCCTGCGCCGCTTTGCCCCGCCGGGCGAGGCCA
>NZ_JAEHFP010000247.1 GCF_016446475.1 Paracoccus binzhouensis
TCAGCTCCCCCATACCTGCCTCAGCAAAAGGGAAGCACATCACGAGCAGGCCGGGAATCCTGAATCTTGATGCCCGCGATACGCTCTAAGCAGCACCCGCGACAGGTCGAAACTGTCGCGCTCGCCGATATTGCCGGCATCCTCGACCAGGAAGCGCTCGGCCGCCAGAACCCCGGCATCGTGCATGCGGTCCAGAAGCCCGGGCTTGGGAATCAGCTTGGTGCTGGCGCTCAGCGAATTCATCAGCGTCTCGTCCATAATCGCGTGCAGCAGCACGTTCTTCATCGGCCGCCCGGTCAGCCGGTCCTCGGCGAACAGGCGCTTGACGAAATTGATCGCCCGCAGCTCGGCCAGGAGCGAGGCGTTGAAGCTGATCTCGTTCACCCGGTCCTGGATCTCGGCCGGAGTCCGGGGAATGGCGTCGCGCAGCATCGGGTTGATGTTCACGATGACGATGTCGCGCGGCAAATCGGCGCGATACAGCGGAAACAGCGCCGGGTTGCCGGAATAGCCGCCGTCCCAATAGGCCTCGCGCCGCCCGGTCTTCGGGTCGTCGATCTCGACGGCGCGGAACAGCTCGGGCAGGCAGGCCGAGGCCAGGATGGTGTCCACCGTCACCTCGGCCCCGCCGAAGACCCGCACCAGACCGGTGCGGACATTGGTGGCGGTGACGAAGAAGGCCGGCCCCTCCTCGCGCCCCAGGCGCGGATGCGGCATCTCGCGCAGGATGGCGGCCAGCGGGTTGGAATAGAACGGCCCGCTGTCATAGGGGCTGAACACCCGGGTCAGCGACCCGAGCCAGGCCGCGGGCGAGAACAGCTCGGTCAGCCGCTGCCAGGCGCGCGGCGCCGGGAACATCGAATGCAGCCAGCGCACCACGGAATTGTCGCTGACCTGACCGACCTGCGACCAGACATAGGCCAGGTTCTCGCGCGCCGCCTGCCGGCCGCGCCGCCCCGGGCCGCAGGACAGGCCGGCGGCCAGCGCCGCGCCGTTCAG
>NZ_JAEHFP010000248.1 GCF_016446475.1 Paracoccus binzhouensis
CAGGCGACGCCGCGGCCCGTGCGGCGGCGCGCGAGGCGGCCCTGGCGGTGCTGGACGAGCTGCGCCGCGCGCCGCGCCGCTTCGCCGAGCTGGCGGCACGGCACAGCGCCTGTTCCTCGCGCCAGAACGGCGGGTTGCTGGGGCAGCTCAGCTCCGGCGACACCGTGCCGGAATTCGAGGCGGCGCTGGCCGGGATGGAGGAGGGGGCGATCTCGGCCGCGCCGGTCGAGACGCGCTACGGCTTCCATCTGATCCGGCTGGACGCCAGGGCGCGGGGCGCGGTCCTGCCCTTCGAGGCCGTGCTGCCGCATCTGCGCGAGGCGCGCGAGAAGGCCGCCTGGGTGGCCGCCAGCCGTGCCTTCACCGCCGAACTGGTGGCGCGGGCCGAGGTCGGCGGCGTGTCCCTGGCCAGCGGAAGCTGAAAGGAGACGCCGATGAAACTGGCCTATGTCACCCTGTCCGGCCGCGGCGCCATCGACGCGCTGCTGGCCGGCGTCGTCGCCCGGCTGGAGGCCGAGGGCCTGCGGCTGGCCGGCACCGTGCAGACCAATATCGACCGCGACGACCGGCCGCTTTGCGACATGGACCTGCGGCTGCTGCCCGACGGGCCGACGGTGCGCATCAGCATCGACCGCGGGGCCGAGGCGCGGGGCTGCCGGCTGGATGCCGAGGCGCTGGAGCGTTCTGTGATCTGGACCGCGCAAGCGCTCGACCGCGCCGAATTCCTGGTCGTCAACAAGTTCGGCAAGCAGGAGGCCGAGGGCAGGGGCCTTGCCGGCACCATCGCCGAGGCGCTGGCCCGCGACCTGCCCGTGCTGGTCGGGGTGAACGGGCTGAACCTGCCGCCCTTCCTGGAATTCGCCGGCGGCCTGGCGGAGGCGCTGCCGCCCGAGCCCGAGGCCGTCCTGCGCTGGTGCCGCGCCGCCCGCGTCCCGGCCCGCGCCGCCTGAACCGCCCGCCGCTCAGCCG
>NZ_JAEHFP010000249.1 GCF_016446475.1 Paracoccus binzhouensis
GGCGTTCCAGACCTTTGCGAGGCTCGCTGCATAATTATGTCCAGCGCTCAGACCCTTTCAGACTGTTTGGAAATTTGCGACAAAACCGATGGCCGAGAGGAAGACCTTCGGGCATCTGTCGTATCGGGTTGCCACGCGCCGCCAGTCCTTGAGCCTGCCAAACATGATCTCGATGCGGTTGCGCCGCTTGTATCGGCGCTTGTCGTATTTGACCGGTGTCTTGCGCTGCTTTCGGCCGGGGATGCAGGCTCGTATCCCCTTGTCCTGCAAGGCTTCCCGGAACCAGTCGGCGTCATAGCCGCGATCCCCGAGCAGCCAATCGACCTTTGGGAGGCTGCTGAGCAACGCCCGCGCCCCGATGTAGTCGCTGACCTGCCCTGCGGTGACGAACAGGTCGAGCGGTCGGCCCTGGCTGTCACAGATGGCATGCAGCTTCGTGTTCATGCCGCCCTTGGTCCGGCCGACGAGGCGTCCACGCCCCCCTTTTTCACGGCCAAGCTGGTCGCGGTGCGGTGCGCTTTCAGATAGGTCGCGTCGATCATCACGGTCTTTTCCTCGCCGTGGTCGGCGGCCAGCCCGATCATCATCCTGGCGAAAATGCCTTTCTCGCTCCAACGCTTCCACCGGCTGTAGAGCGTCTTGTGCGGCCCATACTCCCTGGGGGCATCTCGCCAGCGCAAACCATTGCGATTGATGAAGATAATCCCGCTTAGAACACGCTTGTCATCGACGCGTGGCTTGCCGTGCGACTTCGGGAAGAAAGGGGCAAGCTTGGTCATCTGCTCGTCGGTCAGCCAGTACAGGTCGCTCATGTCACCGCTCCGTTTTCCGAGCCGTGAATCACGTAGCACACTGAAAATCAATGCATCCTGACCCTAAGCCGATTTGTGCAACATGTATAACCGCCCCTTGCGCAAGAGGAATCTTCAAAGCTGATTTTGGCGCGTCACCGGGTGCTGACATGTA
>NZ_JAEHFP010000025.1 GCF_016446475.1 Paracoccus binzhouensis
CGTGAGGTCATGGGCGGCCAGCGCCGCGGCGCGCGCGCCCCAACCGCCGGCAAAGGCCCGCGCCGCCTCGCCAAAGCCGATCATCGCAATGCCTGGCATCTGTTCTCCCTCCCTGCCATCCACCCGGCGCAGGATGCCATCACGGCGGCATGGTTTCCATCACCTATAGCCAGATCTTATGCCATGGACTGCGTTTCCGATTTGAACCGCGGGCTGCGGCGGCCGACATTGCCGGCAACCGGAACGGAGGAACCCATGTCCAGGACCGCCCTTGTCATATCCGCCCATGCTGCCGATTTCGTCTGGCGCTGCGGCGGCGCCATCGCGCTGCATGCCGAGAAAGGTTATGATGTCACCGTCGTCTGCCTGTCCTTCGGCGAGCGTGGTGAAAGCGCCAAGCTGTGGAAGGAACCGGGAATGACGCTGGATCGCGTCAAGTCGGCCCGCCGCAGGGAATCCGAAAAGGCCGCGCAGGCGCTTGAGGTTCACGACCTAGTCGAATTCGACCTGGGCGATTATCCCTTGCACCTGACGCAGGAAGACAAGTTCCGCCTGGTCGAGGTGATCCGCCGGGTGCAGCCCGATTTCATGCTGAGCCACAGCCAGTTCGACCCCTACAATACCGATCACATGTATGCCACGCAGGTGGCGCTGGAATGCCGGATGATCGCTCAGGCCTGGGGCCACAATCCGGGCGAAAAGGTGCTGGGCGCGCCGCAGCTCTACCTGTTCGAGCCGCACCAGACCGAGCAGATGGGCTGGAAGCCCGACACCTTCCTCGACATCACCCCGGTCTGGGACAGGAAGCGCGCCGCCATCGAATGCATGGAGGGGCAGGAGCACCTGTGGGATTACTATTCCCGCGTCGCCCAGAACCGCGCCAACCACTTCATGCGCAATTCCGGCGGCCAGTCGGGCGGGCGCAAGGCGCTTTATGCCGAGGGCTTCCAGTCGATCTTTCCGCGCACGGTGGATGAATTGTGATGGACCATATTCATGACATCGCCCATCTCGCCCATGTCGAGATGCTGACCGACCGCTTCGAGGACAGCCTGGACTTCTTCACCCGCATCTACGGGCTGAAGTTGTCCGGCCGGGACGAGACCAGCGCGTATCTGCGCGCCTGGGACGATTACGAACATGCCTCGCTGAAGCTGACGCGGGCAGACCGCACCGGCGTCGGCCATATCGCCTATCGCGCTGCCAGCCCCGAGGCGCTGGAGCGCCGGGTGAAGGCCATCGAGGCGTCGGGCTACAAGACCCACGGCTGGATTGACGGCGACCAGAGCCACGGCCGTGCCTTCCGCTTCGAGGATCCCTTTGGCCATGTCTTCGAGATCTATTACGACACCGTCTGGTATCAGCCGCAGGCCGAGGCCGAGCGCGCGGCGCTGAAGAACACCGCCAGCGCCTTCACCGGCGCGGCGCCGCGCCGGCTGGACCACCTGAACCTGCTGGCCTCGGACGTGACCGAGTTCCGCCGCTTCATGGAAACCTGCCTGGGCAGCCGCGTGACCGAGCTGATCCAGCTCGACAACGGCCGCATCGGCGGCTGCTGGTTCACCGTCAACAACAAGACCTACGACCTGGCCTGCACCGAGGAACATGGTGGCGGCGAAGGGCGGCTGCACCACGTCACCTATGCCACCGACCAGCGCGAGGATATCCTGCGCGCCGCCGACATCTTCCTGCAGAACGGCGTGCATATCGAGACCGGACCGCACAAGCATGCCATCCAGGGCACGTTCTTCCTGTATGTCTGGGAACCCGCCGGCAACCGGGTCGAACTGGCGAATGCCGGGGCGCGGCTGATCCTGGCGCCCGACTGGCAGCCGGTGGTCTGGACCGAGGCCGACCGCAGGAAGGGCCAGGCCTGGGGCCTGAAGACCATCGAGACCTTCCACACCCACGGCACCCCGCCGGTGCAGAAAGGCTGAGCCATGGCAAAAGTCGTCCAGAACATCCAGCGCGCCGATCCGGCGGTTATCGCCGGCCTGGCCGAGGCGGGCGTCGCCACCGTGCACGAGGCGCAGGGCCGCATCGGCTGCCTTGCCAGCCACATGCGGCCGATCTGGGCCGGGGCCCGCATCGCCGGCTCGGCGGTGACGATCAGCGCGCCGCCCGGCGACAACTGGATGCTGCATGTCGCCATCGAGCAATTGCGCGCGGGCGACGTGCTGGTCCTCGCCCCGACCAGCCCTTGCGACAACGGCTATTTCGGCGACCTGCTGGCGACCAGCGCCATGGCGCGGGGCTGCCGCGGGCTGGTGATCGACGCCGGCGTGCGCGATGTGCGCGACCTGACGGCGATGGGTTTCCCGGTCTGGTCCAAGGCGGTCAGCGCCCAGGGCACGGTCAAGGAGACGCTCGGCTCGGTCAACGTGCCCATCGTCTGCGCCGGCCAGAGAATCGAGGCGGGCGACGTGATCGTGGCCGATGACGACGGCGTCTGCGTGGTGCGCCGCACCGACGCGGACACCGTGCTGGCAGCCGCCCGCAAGCGCATGGAAGCCGAAGAGGCCAAGCGCGCCCGGCTTGCCGCGGGGGAACTGGGGCTGGACATCTACGACATGCGGCCAAGGCTGGAGGCCAAGGGGCTGAAATATGTCTGACGGCATCCCCTGCCTGTGGATGCGGGGCGGCAGCTCGAAGGCGGCCTGCTTCCTCGCTTCCGACCTGCCCGCCGATCCGGTCATGCGCGACGCGCTGCTCTTGCGGATCATGGGCAGCCCGGATCCGCGCCAGATCGACGGTATCGGCGGCGCCGATCCGCTGACCTCGAAGGTGGCGGTGCTGGCGCCGTCCTCGCGACCGGATGCCGATGTGGATTATCTGTTCCTGCAGGTCTTCGTCGATCAGGCGCTGGTCTCGGATGCGCAGGGCTGCGGCAATATCCTTGCGGCGGTCGGCCCCGCCGCCATCGAGCGCGGGCTGGTCGCCGCGCAACGGGGCGAAACCCCGGTGCGCATCCACATGCTGAACACCGGCGAGGTCGCGCTGGCCCGGGTGCAGACCCCGGCCGGGCGCGTGACCTATGCGGGCCAGGCCGCCATCGACGGCGTGCCCGGCACCGCCGCGCCGATCCCGCTGCTGTTCCAGAACATCGCCGGATCCATGTGCGGGGCGCTGCTGCCCTCGGGCCGGGCGGTGGATGTGATCGAGGGCGTGGACTGCACGCTGATCGACAACGGCATGCCCTGCGTCGTCATGCGCGCCGCCGATTTCGGTCTGACCGGGCAGGAAAGCCGCGAGGCGCTGGACGCCGATGCCGCGCTCAAGGCCCGGATCGAGGCGATCCGGCTCAAGGCCGGGCCGCGGATGAACCTGGGCGAGGTGGCAAAGAAATCCGTGCCCAAGATGGTGCTGGTCTCGGTGCCCGCGCAGGGCGGCACGATCAGCACCCGCAGCTTCATCCCGCATCGCTGCCACGCCTCGATCGGGGTGTTCGCCGCGGTCAGCGTGGCGACGGCCTGCACCCTGCCCGGATCGCCGGCTGCCGGGCTGGCGCAACTGCCGCCGGATGGCCGCTTCCTGGTCGAGCACCCGGCCGGCGCAGCCGAGGTGCTGCTGGAACGGGACGCGCAGGGCCGGGTCACCGCCGCAGGCACCATGCGCACCGCCCGCAAGCTCATGGATGGGATGGTGTTTCCCGCGCCCTAGCCAGAACTTATGCGGGCGGCGTGATTTCGAAATGGGCCGCCCGCCCGCGATCGGCGATGATCGCCCCACCGCCGGCCTGCCGCCAAGGAGGGAGGGCAGGCCGGATCGACAGCAACAGGATGGCAGGATGACCGGCGCGTTCCCGCGTCGCCGGGCCGCTGCCCTCTGCCTTGGGAGGAGACCCATGCAACAATCCGAAACCCTGGAAATCCAGGCCTTCATCGACGAAAGGCGCATGTCGGCGCAGCAATGGCTGCTGACCGCGCTGTGCTTCGCCATCGTCCTTTGCGATGGCATGGACGTGGCGGTGATGGGCTTCCTGGCCCCCGCGATCATCGAGGAATGGGATCTCTCGCGCGCCGCCTTCGGCCTGGTCATGGCCGCGGCACCCATCGGCCTGGCCCTGGGGGCGATCTTCGCCGGCTCGTCCTCGGATTTCTTCGGTCGTCGCCGGGTCCTGCTGGCCTCGGTCTTCGCCTTCGGGGTGCTGACCTGGCTGACGGCCGAGGCGCGGACCCCGGCGCAGATGGCCGCTCTGCGCCTGGCGACCGGGCTGGGGCTGGGGGCGGCGATGCCGAACACGACGACGCTGCTGTCGGAATATGTCCCGGCGCGCTCGCGCTCGTTCCTGCTGGCGACCATGTTCACCGGCTTCAACTTCGGCTCGGCGATCATCGGCTTCGTCGCGGCCTACATGCTGCCGCGCTGGGGCTGGCAGTCGGTCCTGCATTTCGGGGCGGCGATCCCGCTGCTGCTTTGGCTGGCGATGCTGTTCGTACTGCCGGAATCGGCGCGGTTCATGGTCGTGCGCGGCCATCCGGCCGAGAGGATCCGCAAGGTGCTGGCCAGGGTCAGCGGCGCCGACCTGTCCGGCATTGGCCGATTCGTGCTGCAGGAAGAAAGGGTCGCGGCCAGGCAGCCGGTGGCGGCGCTCTTCTCCTCCGCCTTCGCGCGGCGCACCTTCACGCTGTGGGTCTGCTATTTCATGGGGCTTCTGGTCATCTATCTGACGACGAGCTGGCTGCCGACGATGATGCGCAACGAGAGCATGTCCATCGACTATGCCGCGAATGTCACCGCGATGTTCCAGCTTGGCGGGACACTGGGGGCGATTCTGGTCGGGCTGGCCATGGACCGTTTCGGGGCCACGCGCTCGGTCGCCATCGCCTATATGGCGGGCGGGCTGACGCTGATCCTGCTGGGCGTCGGCGGGTTGCAGGCGGCGGTGCTGCCGCTGATCGTCGCGCTGGTCGGCTTCTGCATGAGCGGCGGGCAGACCGGGCTGAACGCCTATGCGCCGAACTGCTATCCGACGGCCATTCGCGCGACGGGCGTAAGCTGGATGCTGGGCGTGGGGCGGCTGGGCAGCATCCTTGGCTCTTCCATCGGCGGGGTGCTGATGGGCTTCGGCTGGAGCTTCACGACGATCTTCTGCGTCCTCGCCATTCCGGCAGGGCTGGCCGCCCTTGCGATCACGCTCAACGGCCGCGATGCGGAACGGGCCCGAGCCCAGGCGATCGGCGGCTGAGACCCGGGCGCTTCCGGCGGGCCGGGCGGAGGCTGCCTGCCGCCGCTTCTCCGGCCTGTCGCCCGGGGCGGCTTGCGCCGCGCTGAAGCGATTGCCTCGCCCAGTTTCGTCGGAAAGGGCTGGCGCATCGGGGTCGTCGAAAGCCCCCGGGTATTTCAACCGGATGCGGCGCTCGATCCGCCCTGGGGGCGAGGAGGGGTCGCAGACGAGGCCGGGCCTGGCAATCTGGCCGGGGCGCAGGGGGCCGCAAGGCTCGGGCCATGTCGATGGGGTGCCCGATGCCGAACGGTCGCGGGTCCCGGAAAAACGGCTCCCCTCGACCGCCAAGGGAAAGGCCCGCCTCGGGTCCGAACCGGGCTGCGTCGC
This sequence comes from Paracoccus binzhouensis, assembly GCF_016446475.1. Taxonomy (GTDB): domain Bacteria; phylum Pseudomonadota; class Alphaproteobacteria; order Rhodobacterales; family Rhodobacteraceae; genus Paracoccus; species Paracoccus binzhouensis. The sequence goes on from NZ_JAEHFP010000025.1 coordinate 5,555, forward strand.
GAAAATACACCAGCGCGGGCCGTTCGAAGCGCGGGCGCGGGCCGCCATATTGCCAAGGCGGGCCGTTTCCCGCATCATCCGTGACCGACAATGGATAGCTTCCCAGAGACGACGCCCCGCGCCCAGCCGCGCCGCGCCCGACAGGCATGCCATCTGGAATACTCAGCACCAGCGGGGCTTTCGGACGATGAGCTATCGGCATTCCATGATCTGCTATACCCAGGGCATCAGTTGCGTGTCGCCGATGCAGTGGCGCGGGCTGGACGGGCTGGTCAGCGTCTATTGGCAGGCCGAAGGCCAGGCCGGCGCGCATGGCTATTACCTGTCGCCGGACCCGCGCATCATGTTCTTCTTCGATGACGTGTCTTCGCATATCCTGATCTCGAACCGCGACGACCAGATGCGGCATAGCGGGCGGCCGATGATGCGGGCGCTCTATGTCCCGGCGGGCGTGCCGATGTGGTCGCGCTTTACCGGCCACCACGTCTTTGCGCATCTGGACCTGCATATCCACAAGGACCGGATGCTGCGCTTCCTGACGCCGACGCTGGGCGCATCGGCGGCGCTGGCCGCACTGCGCCGCCCGGTCGAGATCCAGGACGCCGAGGCGATCCACACCCTGGCCGGGCTTCTGGTCGGAGAGGTCACCCAGCCCTCGCGCCACGGGGTCTTTGCCGAAAGCCTGGTCGGCAGCATCGTGACCGGGCTTCTGGACATTCCGGGTGACGGGGCCGGGCGCGCCAGCGGCGGGCTGACCCCGGCGCAGATGAACCGCCTGGCCGCGCGTCTCGACGCGCAGGCCGATCACCGCCTGACCGTGGCCGAGATGGCCGCGACGGTGGGGCTGTCGGAAAGCTGGTTTGCGACGGTGTTCAAGCAGACCACCGGGCAGACGCCGCTGCAATGGCAGATGGGGCAACGCATCGCCCAGGCACAGAAGCTGCTGGTCGCGACCGATCTGACTGTGGCCGATATCGCGGCCCAGGTCGGCTTTTCCGACCAGGCGCATCTGACGCGGGTGTTCCGTCAGGTCACCGGGGAAACCCCCGCCGCCTGGCGGCGGATGCAGCTGGCCGGGTAGCGGCCCGGCCAACGCAATGGCGGCCGGGCTGCCAGCTTACCAGGTGCGGCGCAGCGTCACCGCGACGGTGCGGCCGGGATTGTAGTAATCCGCCGTGCCCCGCCCGACGACATGCTGCTCGTCCAGCAGGTTGCTGACATTGACGGCCAGGCTGGTGTTGTCCTGCACCTTGTAGGTGAAGGCCGCATCCAGCGTGACCGACGCATCGGCCCTGCCCGTATCGTTCGAGATCGCGTAATAGTAGGAACCGATATAGCGCGCGCCCAGGCCAAGGGTCATGTCGCCGCGGCTTTCATTGCCCGGCAGGGTATAGTTCAGCCACAGCGACGCCATGTGGTTGGGAACCTCGGAGAACTCGTTTCCTTCCACATCCACGCCCCGGATCGGCCCGGACCGCACGACCTCGGACTTCATGTAGGAATAGGACGCGATCAGGTCGAGATTGTTCGCCAGTTCCGCCTTGCCCTCCAGGTCGAAGCCGCGCACGCGCTGCTCGCCGACCAGTTCGCGGGTGATGCTGCCGTCCGGCTGGACCACGGCGACGGTGACATTGTTCTTGCGCAGGTCGTAGACCGAGGCCGAGATCAGCGCATTCGTGCCAAGCGGCTGATATTTCACCCCCAGCTCATATTGCTCGCCGCGTTCCGGCTCGACGCCGATGCCCGGAGGCGCGACGGATTCGACATAGCTGGCATAGGCCGAGATTTCGCTGTTGATCTTGTAGGTCAGCGCGCCGCGGATCGAGGTTTCCGAGAAATCGTCGGCGGAATGCACGCCGTTCAGCGTTTCCTCGATATCCAGCCAGTCGTGGCGCAGGCCCACGGTCGCGACGAGCCTGTCGTTGAAGGACAGGTTCTGCTGCGCGAACAGCGACAGGGTCCTGTAGTCGTTGTCGCGCAGCTCATAGGGCTCGGCCAGCGCGCCGGGCGCGCCCGAATAGGTCGGATCCGCCACGTCGATCGGCGTGTAGGGCCCATAGAACGGGGCGCTGGTGGTCGATGCGTCGCGGAACTCGATGCCGCCCAGGGTGCTGCTGTCGAAGCTTGCGAAGCTGCGGTCGTATTGCAGGACGACATTGCCGATCAGCTCCCTGGCCGTGGAATCGCCGCCGAAATACCAGCGATCCACCATGGTGCCGACACGCGCCGGGTTGTCCGACAGGTAGACATAGCCGAAATCGCTTTTCAGGTCGCTGTAGCGCAGGTTCGCGCGCAGGCTGAGGCCGCTTGCGAATTCATGCTCGAACAGGGCGCTGATGCTCGAGCGCTCCACGTTCTGATAGTTGAAATCCGGCTCGCCGAAGAAGTCGCCGCGGTCGTATTCGCGGTCCAGCGGATAGCCGCCGCTGTTGGGCGTGTTCTCGCGCTTCAGGTAATCCGCGATCACGCTGAGCTTGGTCGCCGTGGTGGGCTGCCAGGACAGGCCACCCATGACGAAGGTGGAATCGTTGCGCGAATGGTCATAGTCCCGCTCGCCGTCCTGCACCTTGGCGGTCAGGCGATAGGCCAGCGTCTGCTCGGCGTTCAGCGTGTCGCCCGCGTCGAAGCCGTATTCCGCGTTCCGCGGCGATCCGATCGAGCCATAGACCTCGCCGAAACGCTCGAAGCGCGGCTGCTTGGTCACGAAGTTGATCGTGCCGCCCGGATCCGAAGTGCCGAAGAGCGTCGAGTTTCCGCCGCGGATGACCTCGACCCGCTCATAGGCATAGGGCTCTTCGCGCGTGGCGCGCATCGAGCCCAGGGTCAGCCCGTCGCGATAGGTCGTCGCCTGGAAACCGCGCACCAGGTAATATTCGTTGCGGTCATCCGTGCCGTAATAATCGGTGTGGATGCCCGCCGAATAGCTCAGCACTTCTTCCAGCGTGGTGGCCCTGCGGTCGCGCATTTCCTTTTCGGTGATGACCGAAACCGAGGCCGGGGTGTCGAGGATGCTGGTCGCCACCTTGCCGCCGGTCCACAGTTCGCTGGCCACGATCGAATTTGCGTCATCGTCGAACGCGCCGCTGGCGTTGATGATGACCGGGGACAGGCGATAGGGCGAAGCCTCGGTGCCCGTCCCGACGGTCTCCGGGGCGGCGGGGTCCTGGGCAAGCGCAGGGGATACGGTCAAGGCGGTGCAGCCCAGCAGAAGGGCGGTCAGGTGGCGGCGCGGGCTGCGCCGGATGTCGTGTGCCATGGATCAAGGTCCCGCTGGATGTTGTCGTTGCTGCTGGCTGCCCGCGGATCGGAGAGGAACCGCGGCTGGCTGGTCCTGGAATGACGTGCGCCCCCCGCAGCTGGCGCTGGGGCAGGGGGCGTGGCGATCATGCTGGCGGCGCTTCTAGGGCCGATGGCGCAAGCCTGTCTTGTAGAATCCCACTTTTTTTGTCGGAATCTTTGGGAAAAAGCGGATCGCCTGTTCGGCACGGGTTGACGCATGCCCGCTTGCGCGGGAAATCCACGGGCGAACCTGCCAGGAAAGGCCATGACGATGCGGATTCTGTGCCCTGTGATGCTGGTCCTGATGCTGACCGCCGCGCCTGCGCTTGCGGATCAGGCCGGGTTTCCCGTCAGCATCCGGCACGCCTTCGGCACCACGACGATCGCGGAGAAGCCGCGGCGCGTGGCGACGGTCGCCTCGGGCAATCACGAGGTGCCGCTGGCGCTCGGGGTGGTGCCGGTCGGCATGGCGGCGGCGAATTACGGCGATGACGATGGCGACGGCGTGCTGCCCTGGGTTGAGGAAAGGCTGGCCGAGCTGGGCGCCGACACGCCGCCGCTGTTCGACGAGGGCGACGGTATCGACTTCGAGGCCGTGGCGGCGACCAAGCCCGACGTGATCCTTGCCGCCTATTCCGGGCTGACCCAGGCTGATTACGACACGCTGAGCCGGATCGCGCCGGTCGTCGCCTATCCGGATTCGCCCTGGACCACCGATTGGCGGCAGATGATCAAGATGAACAGCGCCGGCATGGGCATGGGTGCCGAGGGCGACGCGCTGATCGGGAAGATGGAGGCGCAGATCGCCGACACGCTGGCCTCGCATCCCGCCCTGCGGGGCAAGACCGCGATGTTCGTGACGCATCTGGACACCACGAATCTCAGCGTGGTGAATTTCTATACCGCCAACGACACCCGGGTGAAGTTCTTTCAGGACCTGGGCCTTTCCATGCCGAAAAGCGTCGTGGACGCCACGCAGCCGGGCAGGTTCGCCGGCTCGGTCAGCGCCGAGAATATCGACGCCTTCGAGGATGTGGACATCGTCGTGACCTATGGCAGCCTGCTGCTGCTGGCCGCGATGAAGGCCGATCCGCTGGTCAGCCACATGCCCGCCGTCGCCAATGGCAGCATCGTCATGCTGAAGAACGATCCGGTCGGGAACGCGGCGAACCCGACGCCCCTGGGCCTGTCATGGGTGCTGGACGATTATGTCGCCATGCTGGCCGAGGCCGCGCAGAAGGCCGAATGACCGGGGCCGCGATCCCCTTGCCGCGGCGGATCGCGCGGGCGCGGCTGCTGTGGCTGGCGGCGGTTTTGGCCGCGCTGGCGGCGATCTGCGCGCTGTCGGTGGCCATCGGCACCCGGCAGGTGGGGCTTGACGACATCCTGGCCGGCCTGCGCGGAGAAGTCGGCACGATCGCGCAGGCCGCCGTTTCCGCGCGCATCCCGCGCACGGTCCTGGCCGGGCTGGCCGGGGCCGCGCTTGGCCTGTCGGGCGCGCTGATGCAGGGCGTGACGCGCAATCCGCTGGCCGATCCGGGCATTCTGGGGGTGAATACCGGCGCGGCGCTGGCCGTGGTGATCGCGGTCGCGTGGTTCCGGATCAGCGCCGCGCACAGCTTCATCTGGGTTGCGATCCTTGGCGCCGGCGCGACGGCGGTCTTCGTCTATGCCGTCGGCTCGCTTGGCCGGGGCGGCGCGACGCCGCTGAAGCTGGCGCTGGCGGGCATGGCGACCTCGATCGCCTTCTATTCGCTGGTGGTGGCGGTGATGCTGACGCGCGGCGACATCGCCGGCGGCTTGCAGGCATGGCAGATCGGCGGTGTCGGCGGGGCGACCTTCGCGCGGATGCGGCATGTGCTGCCCTTCCTCGCGGTGGGGCTGCTGCTGGCGGCGGCCTCGGCGCGCAAACTGAACTCGCTGGCGCTGGGGGACGAGATAGCGGCAGGACTGGGCGAGCGTGTCGCACTGGCGCGGGCAACGGCCGCGCTGTCGGCGATCCTGCTGTGCGGGGCCACGACGGCGGTCTGCGGGCCCATCGGCTTTGTCGGGCTGATCGTGCCGCATCTGTGCCGGTTGCTGGTGGGCGTCGATCACCGCTGGCTGCTGCCGTTCTCGGCCCTGACCGGGGCGGCGCTGCTGATCGCCTCGGACGTGGTCGGCCGCGTCATCGCCCGCCCCGGAGAGCTGGACGTGGGCATCGTCACCGCCTTCATCGGCGCGCCCTTCTTCATCTGGATCGTCCGCCGCCAGAGGGTCCGGGAGCTATGATCGCCGATGCCGTCACCGCCGGGCGCCTGCGCCGCGCGCGCTATCGGGGCCGGGTGATCCGGATCGCGCTGGCCCTGCTGCTGGCGGGGTTCGCCGTCACGCTGATGCTGGGCCAAAGCTTTACCCCGCCGCAGGAGGTGCTGCGGGTGCTGGCCGGGCAGGAGGTGCCGGGCGCGTCCTTCACCGTCGGGCAGCTGCGCTTGCCGCGCGCGGTCATGGCGATCCTTGCGGGCCTGTCCTTCGGCCTTGGCGGCGCGGCCTTCCAGATCATGCTGCGCAACCCGCTGGCCAGCCCCGACATCATCGGCATCAGTTCCGGTGCCAGCGCCGCGGCGGTCTTTGCCATCGTCGTGATCGGCCTCGACGGCGCAGCGGTGTCGGTCTTTGCCGTCCTTGCCGGGCTTGGCGTGGCGGGCGCGATCTATGCGCTGTCCTTTCGCGGCGGCGTTGCGGGCACGCGGCTGATCCTGGTCGGCATCGGCGTGCAGGCGATGATGCAAAGTTTCATCTCCTACACGCTGTCGCGCGCGCCCTCGTGGGATCTGCAAGAGGCGATCCGCTGGCTGGCCGGCAGCCTGAACGGCGCGCAGCTGGCCCAGGCCCTGCCGGTGCTGCTGTCGCTGCTGGTCCTTGGCGGGCTGCTGATCCTGCGCACCCGGGATCTGGAGGCGCTGCGGCTGGGCGACGACGCGGCCGCGGCGCTTGGCACCGATGTCGGGTGGACGCGCGCGCTGGTGGTGGTCACGGCGGTCGGGCTGATCGCGGTGGCGACGGCGGTGGTCGGGCCGATTTCCTTCGTCGCCTTCCTGTCCGGGCCGATCGCGGCGCGGATCGTCGGGCCGAACGGATCGGCCCTGCTGCCCGCCGCGCTGGTGGGCGCGGCGCTGGTGCTGGCCGGCGATTACGCGGGGCAGTTCCTGCTGCCCGGGCGCTATCCGGTCGGCGTCGTGACCGGGGCGCTTGGCGCGCCCTACCTCATCTATCTCATCATCCGCGTCAACCGCAGCGGAGGCTCGTTGTGACCGCCCATACCCTTTCCGTGCAGCGGCTGTCGGCCGGATATGGCGACCGGCTGATCCTTGAGGGGCTGGACCTCGACGTGCTGCCGGGCCGGATGACGGCCATCGTCGGCGCCAATGCCTGCGGAAAATCGACATTGCTGCGGTCGATGTCGCGGCTGCTGGCGCCGCGCGGCGGGCAGGTGCTGCTGGACGGCAAGGCGGTCCATCGCATGGCGCCGCGCCGGCTGGCGCAGGTGCTGGGCCTCCTGCCGCAATCGCCTGTCGCGCCCGAAGGGATCACCGTGGCCGATCTGGTCGGCCGCGGCCGCCATCCGCATCACGGCGTCCTGTCCCGCTGGAACCGCGCCGACGATCTGGCCGTCGCCGCCGCGCTGGAGGCCACGCGCACGGCCGATCTGGCCGAGCGCGCCATGGACGAGCTGTCCGGCGGGCAGCGTCAGCGCGTCTGGATCGCGATGGCGCTGGCCCAGGAAACCGACCTGCTGCTGCTGGACGAGCCGACGACGTTTCTGGACATCGCCCATCAGATCGAGGTGCTGGACCTGCTGTCCGACCTGAACCAGCGGCGCGGCACGACCATCGTGATGGTGCTGCACGACCTGAACCTTGCCGCGCGCTATGCCGATCACCTGGTGGCGATGGCGGCGGGGCGGCTGCATGTGTCGGGCAGCCCGGACGAGGTGCTGACGGCGGAGAATGTCCGGGCGGTCTTCGGTCTGGAGAGCCGGATCATCCCGGACCCGATCTCGGGGCGGCCGATGATGCTGCCCATCGGGCGGCACCGGGTGGCAGGCGCCTGACCCGCCGCAGCAGGAGGGGTCGGATCTGCAGGATCGGCGGCGCGCCCGGCCCAGGGTGCCCACGATGGCGCGACGGCCGGAATGCCTGGAAGCGTGCGCCCGATCCAAGCGCAAGACATGGAAGCGGAAGAAGATGTGCGGTCGAAGGCGCCAGCGCGGCCCGCGGCCTGGCAGTGCCAGGGGCCTTGCGAGGGGCTATGAAGGCCGGTTTCGCTTGGCCATACCGGGAAACCCCAGGCTTCCGATGCTTGACCCGACTGCATCCAGGCCCGGCGCGATGCCTCGCCATGATCCCAGCCCGACCGGCGCGCCGGTCCAGACGCTCAAGACGGAACCGCCGCAGTGCATCCGCTTCGTCGAGGATGACCGCGAGCTCAGCGCGGTTCTGTGCTGTTGCTTCACCAAGCAGGGCGATCTGGTCGAGGTCGCGCATGGCGGGCCCGCGATGCGCCGGGCGCTGTCGGGCAGGGGCTTCGACCTGATGGTGCTGGAGATGGGCCTGCCGGGGCGCGAGCACGGCCATGCGCCGGCCCGCGAGTGAAGAAAGGGTGCGATACCGGCATCCTGTTCCTCTCGGCCCCGGCAGGAGGCGCTGGACCGTATCGTCGGGCTTGAAGATCGGCGCCGGCGGTTTCCTGGTCAAGCCCTTCGAGTTGCGCGAGCGTCTGGCCCGGATCCGCGCCATCCTGCGCCGCCTTTCCGCGGCCACGACCAGGCCGCAAAGGCGAGGTGGGCCGGATCGGTTTCGACGGCTGGTTGCTGGACCTGACCGTCAGCTGCAATTGGGCGCCCCATGACTGCTCGGTCGGCGTGATGATCGGCAAGATCCGCCGCAAGATCGGCGGTGTCGGGCCCGAGCCGTGCCGCATCCGCATCATCCGCGGCGCCGGCTGCATGTTCTTGCTCGAGCCCCGATCCGGCGCGGTGCCGGGGCGCAGGCAAGGCCGGTCCAGCACCGCCCGCGCGCTGCCGCCCTCGGCTTTGTCGATGCGGAAATCGCCGCCGCGCCCGACATGGTGCAGGGTGATCCGCGCCCGGTCCCGGGTCGCATCGCGCGCGTTGATCAGCAGGTTCACCAGGGCGGTGCCTCGATAGGATCATCTGTGGACGCCCCGAAGGAAGCAGGAGGGTTTCCAAGCGGCGGGCGCAGATGACCCCGGGATGCCGCGCTCGGCGGCAGGAGCGTCTGCCCGCGTGATCTGTTGGCTGAGCCTGGGGGAAGCCGTGCGTTCGGCCTTTGTGGCCGGATCGAGTAAAGTCAGACAATGCCTCCGCCGCCGGATGCCGTGCGGGGCCTCTTGGCGGCAACGCGGGCGCGATAGCGCGAGGCGCGGAAGGTCGCGACCGGATCGATCGCCGCGCCGGCGCGCAGCCGTGCCATTTGCAGGATCGGCTCGACATCGGTGCGGAAGGCCGCGCGCAGCGTCGCCGCCGCCATCAGCGCATCGTTTTCCGCCCGGAAGCCTTCCAGCGCCGCGCGGTCGACCAGGGAAGCCTGCACGAAGGCGCGCTGGATCTCGCCGGCCGAGACGATCAGGCTTTCGATCGGATCGGTGACATTGTGGCTCTGGTCGATCATATGGGCCAGGTCGAGGCCGGGCGTGCCCTCCAGCTCGATCAACTCATTGAAGACCAGGAACAGGCGGAAGGGCTCGATGGTGCCGCTGTCCAGGTCGTCGTCGCCATATTTGCTGTCGTTGAAATGGAAGCCGCCCAGCTTGCCGGCCCGCACCAGCCGCGCCACGACCATCTCGATATTGACGTTCGGGGCGTGATGGCCCAGGTCCACCAGGCATTGTGCCTGCGGGCCCAGTTCCTGCGCGGTCATCAGGCTGGTGCCCCAGTCCTGCACCACGGTCGAATAAAAGGCCGGCTCATAGATCTTGTGCTCGGAAAAGATCCGCCAATCCTCGGGCAGCCCGGCATAGATCGCCTTCATCGACTCGAGGTAGCGGTCGAATTGCCGCGACAGCGAGGTCTGGCCGGGAAAGTTCGAACCGTCGCCGATCCAGACGGTCAGCGCCCTGGATCCGATGGCCCGGCCGATCTCGATGCATTCCAGGTTGTGCTCGACCGCCTGCCGGCGCGTTGCCGGGTCGGTATGCGAGAGCGAGCCGAACTTGTAGCTGCGCGCCTGGTCCGGCTGGTCCTGGAAGGTGTTCGAGTTCATGGCGTCGAAGCCCAGCCCGACCTCCTCGGCCTTTTCGCGCAGCAATGCCGGGTCTTCCCTGTCCCAGGGGATATGCAGGCTGACCCGCGGCGTCGCGGCGGTCAGCTGGTGGATGGTGCCGCAATCGTCCAGCTTGTCCAGGATGCCGTGCGGCTCGCCCTCGCCCGGAAAGCGGGCGAAGCGGGTGCCGCCGGTGCCGGTCCCCCAGCTGGGAACGGCGACGCCAAAGGACATGGCGCGGGTGGTCAGGGCCTCGATGTCGACGCCGCGGCGCGCCAGGCGGGCGCCAAGGGCCTGGTAATCGGCCTGCAGATCGGCCTCGCGGGCGGCGTTTTCCACCTCGATCACGGTTGTCTCGATCATGGTCGTCACCGGGTGAAAGCCTGGACGTTGCCGGCGTCCACGTTCAGGATATTGCCGGTCGATTTCGCGGAAAGGTCGCTGGCAAGGAAATAGACGGCCTCGGCAATGTCCTCGGGCAGGACCGAGCGTTTCAGCATCGACCGCTGGCGATACATCTCCTCGAGCCCCTCCTTGTCGGTGCCATAGGTCGAGGCGCGCTGGTCCAGCCACTCGCCCTCCCAGATGCGCGAGCCGCGCAGCACGGCGTCGGGGTTCACCACATTGACGCGGATCCCCGCCTCGGCGCCTTCCAATGCCAGGCAGCGGGCCAGATGGATCTCGGCCGCCTTGGCGGTGCAATAGGCGCTGGCATTGGTGCTGGCCGCCAGCCCGTTCTTGGAGGCCACGAAGACCACCGAGCCGCCGATCTTCTGGATGCGAAACAGCCGGAACGCCTCGCGCGAGGCCAGGAAATAGCCGGTGGAGAGGATGTCCATGTTCTTGTTCCACAACGCCAGCGAGGTTTCCTCGACCGGGGCCGAGGAGGCGATCCCGGCATTCGACACCAGGATGTCGATGCCGCCGAATGCGACCGCCGTTTCGGCATAGGCGCGGGCGACCTGGCTCTCGTCGGTGACGTTCATCTGGACCGAGCGGATCATGTCCCTGCCGAAGGCGCCGGCCAGCCCGTCATGCGCGCGCCTGAGGGCATCGGCATCGATATCGGCCAGCATCACGCAGGCGCCTTCGCGCAGGAAACGCTCGGCCGTGGCGGCGCCGATCCCGCCCGCGCCGCCGGTGACCAGCGCCACCCGGCCGGCGAGCGATTTCGGCTTTGGCATCCGCTGCAGCTTCGCCTCCTCCAGCAGCCAGTATTCGATGTCGAAGGCTTCCTGCTCGGGCAGGCCCTGATAGGTGGACACCGCGCTGGCCCCGCGCATCACGTTGATGGCGTTGACGTAGAACTCGCCCGAGATGCGTGCCGTTGCCTTGTCCAGCGCAAAGGTGATCATGCCGACGCCCGGCACCAGATAGACCACGGCATTGGGGTCGCGCAGCGCGGGGCTGTCTGGATGTCTGCAGCGCTCGTAATAGGCGGTGTAATCGGCGCGGTAATCGGCGACGGCCTTTTCAAGGCCAGCGACGGTCGCGTCCAGATCCGGGTTGGCGGGGTCGAAATCGACGACCAGCGGCCGGATCTTGGTGCGCAGGAAGTGATCCGGGCAGGAAGTGCCCAAGGGCGCGAGCGTCTCCAGCATGGTCGAGCCGACAAACTCCAGCACCGCGGGCTGATCGTCGAAATGGCCGACCTTGTGGCGGTCCCGGGAAATCAGGCCACGGATCGCCGGCATCAGCCGGGCGGCGATCTCGCGCCGCTGTGCCGCGGGCAGGGTGGGGCGGCAGGCGCCGCCAAAGGCGGGCCTGCCTGCCGATTTCCGCTCCAGCCATTCGGCCGCTCGGTTGATCACCGACAGCGTGGTCAGATAGCATTCCCTGGCATCATCGGCCCAGGTGAACAGGCCGTGGCTTTCCAGCACGCAGCCCTTGGCCTGCGGGTTCTCGGCGGCAAATCGTTCCAGCCACAGACCCAGTTCGTAGCCCGGCTTCTTCCAGGGCAGCCAGCCGATCTCGTCACCGAAGACCTCGGCCGTCAGCGCCCTGGAATCGACCGAGGCCGCGATGGCGATGATCGCGTCGGAATGCACGTGGTCGACGTGGCGGCGCGGCACATAGGCATGCAGCGGCGTGTCGATCGAGGCGGCCCGCGGGTTCAGCCCGAAGGTGCAATGGGGCAGGTAGCCGACCATCTCGTCCTCATGCTCGGGGCCGCGATACTTGCCCTTCAGCGCACGCAGCCGGTCCATGTAGAGCGTGGCGAAACCATCCATCTGCATCGAGCCGATATCGCCGCCCGAGCCTTTGACCCAAAGCACCTCGACGGGTTCGCCGGTCAGCGGATCGGTCTCGATCACCTTGGCCGAGGTGTTGCCGCCGCCGTAATTGGTGACGCGCTTGTCCGAGCCGAGCAGGTTCGAGCGATAGAGCAGCTTTTCCGATTCGCTCATGGACGCCGCTCTGGTGTCGTCCCACAGGTTTTCCAAGCGGTTGGCGGTCATTGTCATGGTCATGCGATCCTCCCCTTGCGGGCGGCGGCTTGCCGCGCGGTCAGGATGCACATAACCCTGTGGCGGCCTTGTCGTCAATCATTTTCAATCATATTCGATCATAATCATGCATTAATCCAAAGTATTCGATCAAAATTGATTGACAATGCGCGTAAATGATGGAAACTGAGTCGCCAAGGGAGTGAGACATGCTGGAATCCGAGCGCCATCGCATCATTCTGTCCGCCGTGCAGGAACGGCCGGTCGTGACCGTCGCCGATCTCTGTGCGCTGACCGGCGCCTCCGAGGCGACGGTGCGGCGCGACATTGCCCAGCTGCATGTCGGCAAGAAGCTGCGGCGGGTGCGTGGCGGGGCCGAGGCCATCGCACCGCCGCAATTCGCCGGGATCAATGCGCGGCCCTTTGCGGTCGATCAGACGATCAATATCGCTCAGAAACGCGCAATCGCCCAGGCGGCGGTCGAGCTGTGCCAGGATGGCGACGCCATCATCATCAATGGCGGCACCACCACCTTCCAGATGGTGCATCCGCTGTCCACCCGGCGCCTGCAGGTCTTTACCAACAGCTTTCCCATCGCCGAGCACCTGCTCAAGCATTCCAAGAACACCGTGCTGGTTCCGGCGGGTGCCATCTATCGCGAACAGAACATCATCCTGTCGCCCTTCGACGAGGACGGCAGCAACCATTTCTATGCCCGGCTGATGTTCATGGGTTGCCGCGGCCTGGGGCCGCTGGGATTGATGGAGGGCGACCCGCTGCTGGTCCAGGCCGAGCAGAAGCTGATCGACCAGGCCGACGAGCTGGTGGTGCTGGCCGACAGCTCGAAGTTCCGCCAGCGCTCCAGCCTGCTGCTTTGTCCGCTGACGCGCATCCATACCGTTATCACCGATGACGGGATCGAGGACCGCGCCGCCAAGATGCTGGAGGCGGCCGAGATCCGCCTGATCGTGGTTGAGCCGGCAGCGGCATCGAACCGGAAGAAACGCGCCGAGGAGTAGGGCGCGACACCGCTCATAGGGGAGGAAGACATGAGCATCATGGGCAAGATCCTGACCACCGCCGCCGTCGCTGGCGCGCTGATGACCGGCACCGCCCAGGCCGAGAACCTGCGCATCGCGCTGGTGGCCAAGGCGCTTGGCATCGGCTTTTTCGAGGCGGCCAACAAGGGTGCCCAGGAAGCCGCGACCGAGCTCGGCGATGTCGAGATCATCTATACCGGCTCGACCGACACCACGGCCGAGGGCCAGATCGAGGTCATCAACAGCCTGATCGCGCAAAGGGTCGACGCCATCGCCATCAGCGCCAATGACACCGATGCGCTGGTGCCCACGCTGAAAAAGGCCATGCAGCGCGGCATCACCGTCATCAGCTGGGATTCCGGCGTCGCGCCGGCGGGGCGCCAGATGCAGCTGAACCCGTCCTCCGCGCCGCTGATCGGCAACACGATCATCAAGCTGGCCGCCGATCACCTGCCGCCCGAGGGCGGCGAGGTCGCGGTGCTTTCGGCCACCACCACCTCGACCAACCAGAACACCTGGATCGCCGAGATGAACAAGGTCGCGGGCGACTACCCGAACGTCAAGGTGGTGGGGACGGTCTATGGCGACGACCTGGCCGACAAGTCCTATCGCGAGGCGCAGGGCCTGATGCAGACCTATCCGAACCTCAGGGCGATCATCGCCCCGACCTCGGTGGGCATCGTCGCCGCGGCGCAGGCCGTCACCGATGCAGGCAAGATCGGCGAGGTGAACGTCACCGGCCTGGGCCTGCCGTCGGAAATGGCGGGGCACGTCAAATCGGGAGCATCGAAGAGCTTCGCGATCTGGAACCCGATCGACCTGGGCTATTCGGCGACCATGGCCGCCTATCACCTGGCCAAGGGCGACGCCAAGGCCGAGCCGGGCGCCACCATCCCGATCGGCCGCATGGGCGAGATCACGCTGGACGAGAACACCGAGGCCGCCATGGCCGACCCCTTCGTCTACGATGCCGGCAACATCGACCAGTTCAGCTCGATCTTCTGACCGCCGGAATGCCCCCGGTGCGCAGGGCGTGCCGGGGAACCCCGCCTTAAAGGATGTGATCATGCAGGCTGAGTATCGGCCGCAGGACGGCGCGGCCCCGGTGCTGTCGCTGCGCGGCATCGTCAAGACATTTCCCGGCGTGCGCGCGCTCGACGGGGTGCGGCTCGATCTCTACCCCGGCCAGGTGACGGCGCTGATCGGCGAGAACGGCGCGGGCAAGTCCACCATCGTCAAGATCCTGACCGGCATCTACCAGCCCGACGAGGGCGAGATCCTGGTGGATGGCCAGCCCGTCGCCTTTCCCACCGCCCAGGCGGCGGGCGCGGCGGGGGTGACGGCGATCCATCAGGAAACCGTGCTGTTCGACGAGCTGACGGTGGCCGAGAACATCTTCATCGGCCATGCGCCCCGCAACCGCTGGGGCCTGATCGACCGGCGCGCCATGCGCGCCCGCGCCCGCGCCATCCTGGCCGGCATCGGCGCCGATTTGAACCCGGCGGCGCGGCTGCGCGACCTGGGCATCGCCAGCAAGCACCTGGTCGCCATCGCCCGCGCCCTTTCCATCGACGCCCGCGTCGTCATCATGGACGAGCCGACCGCCGCGCTGTCGCACAAGGAGATCGCCGAGCTTTACGAGCTGGTGGACAAGCTCAGGGCGCAGGGCAAGGCGATCCTGTTCATCAGCCACAAGTTCGACGAGATCTTCCGCATCGCCGACCGCTGGACCGTGTTCCGCGACGGCCAGTTCGTCGACCAGGGGCAGATGGAGGATGTGACCGAGGCCGATCTGGTGCGGATGATGGTCGGCCGCCCGGTCGATCAGATCTATCCCAAACGCCCGGCCCGGATCGGCGAGCCGGTGCTGACCGTGGCAGGCTACAGCCACCCGACCGAGTTCGCGGACATCACCTTCACCCTGCGCCGCGGCGAGATCCTGGGCTTTTACGGGCTGGTCGGCGCCGGACGTTCCGAGGTGATGCAGGCGCTGTTCGGCATCACCCGCCCCTCGAAAGGCGCCTGCCGGATCGAGGGCAAGGTGCGGGTCATCCGCTCGACCGCGCAGGCCGTCGATGCCGGCATCGTCTATGTGCCCGAGGATCGTGGCCGGCAGGGTGCCGTGAAGGGGCTGCCGATCTTTCAGAACGTCACCCTGCCGT
The DNA here is from genome assembly GCF_016446475.1 of Paracoccus binzhouensis. Classification (GTDB taxonomy): domain Bacteria; phylum Pseudomonadota; class Alphaproteobacteria; order Rhodobacterales; family Rhodobacteraceae; genus Paracoccus; species Paracoccus binzhouensis. The sequence continues at coordinate 20,746 of NZ_JAEHFP010000025.1, forward strand.
CGCTGGCGCGCACCAGCCGGGCGGGCTTCCTGCGGCTGGCCGAGGAATTCGCGCTGGCCCGGGAATACACCCAGCGGCTGGACCTGCGGGCGGCGAGCCTCGATCAGGACGTGGCGCTGCTGTCGGGCGGCAACCAGCAGAAGGTCGTCATCGCCAAGTGGCTGGCCACGCGGCCGCGCGTCATCATCCTGGACGAGCCGACCAAGGGCATCGACATCGGCTCCAAGGCCGCCGTGCATGACTTCATGTCCGAACTGGCGGCGCAGGGCCTGTCGGTGATCATGGTCAGCAGCGAGATCCCCGAGGTGCTGGGCATGTCCGACCGGGTGATCGTCATGCGCGAGGGCCGCATCGCCGGCGAGTTCGCGAGCGAGCGCATGACGCCGGAAAACCTGGTGCGCGCCGCGGTCGGCCTGGACCGCGACGCCCCGCGCCCCGGCGAAGGAGAGGCCGCATGAGCCTGCTGAAATCGCGCGAGACCATCCTGGCCCTGGCCATCCTGGCGCTGCTGGCCGCCATCGCCAGCCGCTTTCCCGGCTTCGTCGCGCCGCGCAATCTGGCGCGGGTGCTGACCGATACCTCGCCGCTGATCCTGCTGGCCCTGGGCCAGATGGCGGTGATCCTGACGAAATGCATCGACCTGTCGGTCGCGGCCAACCTGGCGCTGTGCGGCATGGTCGCGGCGCTGATGAACGGGGCCGGGGTGCCCCTGCCGCTGATCCTGCTGGCGGTGGTCCTGCTGGGCGCGGCGCTGGGGGCGGTGAACGGGCTTCTGGTCTGGCGGCTGGGCATTCCGTCCATCGTCGTCACGCTGGGCACGATGACGATCTATCGCGGCTCGATCTTCCTGATGACCGGCGGCGCCTGGATCAACGCCCATCAGATGAGCGACGCGTTCAAGGCATTCCCCCGCACCGTCGTCCTGGGCCTGCCGGTCATGGCCTGGATCGGCCTTGCCGGCATCGCGGCCATGGCGCTGCTGCTGACGCGGACGCCGCTGGGCCGGGCCTTCCATGCGGTCGGCGGCAATCCCCATGCCGCGGTCTATACCGGCATCTCGGTCGGGCGCACGCAATGCGCGGCCTTCGTGCTTTCCGGCGCGCTGGCCGGGCTGACCGGCTACCTGTGGGTCGCGCGCTATGCCGTGGCCTATGTCGATATCGCCGCCGGCTTCGAGCTGGACGTGGTCGCGGCCTGCGTGATCGGGGGCATCGCCATCGCGGGCGGCGCCGGCACCGTCGCCGGCGCGGTCATGGGCGCGCTGTTCCTGGGCATCATCAAGAACGCGCTGCCGGTCGTCGGCATCTCGCCCTTCTGGCAGATGGCGATCTCGGGAAGCGCCATCCTTCTGGCCATCGCCTTCAACGCCGCCAGCCGCCGCGATCCCGGCCGCATCATCCTGAAACAGGCGGAGCATCGGACATGACCACCGCGATCAACGGACGCCACATTCCCGACCGCCTGACCAGCCCCGCCGCCCGCGCGCTGAAAAGCTGGGAGGCGCTCCTGCTGGTCGTGGCCATCGCCATCTTCATCCTGAACGCGCTGGCCTCGCCCTATTTCCTGGATCCGTGGAACCTGTCGGACGCCAGCTTCAACTTCACCGAAAAGGCCATGATTGCCTTCGCGATGGCCATGCTGATCGTCGCCGGCGAGATCGACCTTTCCGTGGGCGCGATCATCGCGCTGGCCTCGACGGTGATGGGCCTGGCGATGACGGCGGGCGCCTCGACCCCGGTGCTGGTCCTGTTGGGGCTGGGGACGGGTCTGCTTTGCGGGGCGTTCAACGGGCTTCTGGTCGCGGGCTTCGGCCTGCCCTCCATCGTCGTGACCATCGGCACGATGAGCCTGTTTCGCGGCGTCAGCTACATCGTGCTAGGCGACGGCGCCTTCACCGGCTATCCCGAGAGCTTCGCATGGTTCGGGCAGGGCTATGTCTTCTGGGTCGTCACGGTCGAGCTGGTGATCTTCGCCTTGGCCGCGCTGGTCTTCGGCATCCTGCTGCACCGCACCAGCTTCGGCCGCATGGTCTATGCCATCGGCAACAACGCCACCGCCGCGCGCTTCTCGGGCATCCGGGTGGAGCGCATCCGCTTCGTCCTGTTCCTGCTCACGGGGCTGATGAGCGGCATCGCCGCGATCTGCCTGACTTCACGGCTGGGCTCGACCCGGCCCTCGATCGCCGCCGGTTTCGAGCTCGAGGTGGTGACCATCGTCGTGCTGGGCGGGGTCAGCATCCTGGGCGGCTCGGGCAGCGTCCCGGGCGTGGTGCTGGCGGCGCTGGTGATGGGGCTGGTGACCTTCGGCCTCGGCCTGCTGAACGTGCCCGGCATCGTCATGTCCATCGTCACCGGGGCGCTGCTGATCTCGGTCATCGCCCTCCCGCGGCTCTGGGCCATGGCGCGGAGGCGGTGATGCAGAAACATGCCTTCCGCATGATGCTGAAGCCCGGCATGGCCGAGGAATACCGCCGCCGCCATGACGCGATCTGGCCCGAACTCGTCGCTTTGCTGAAGCAGGCGAGGGTGCAGGATTATTCCATCCATCTCGACCCCCAGACCAATGCGCTGTTCGCGGTGCTCTGGCGCCCGGACGATCACGGCATGGACGATCTGCCGGCGCATCCGGTGATGCGGCGCTGGTGGGCGCATATGGCCGACATCATGGAAACCCGTCCCGACGACGAGCCGGTGGCGGTGCCCCTGATCCCGATGTTCCACCTGCCATGACCCATATCGCCGTCATCGACATCGGCAAGACCAATGCCAAGCTGGCGCTGGTCGATGGCGGGACGCTGGCCGAGATCGCCGTCGTCACCCGTCCGAACCGCCCCTTGCCCGGCCCGCCCTGGCCGCATGTGGATCTGGAGGGGCATTGGCGCTTCTTCCTGGCGCATCTGGCGGCATTCCAGGCCGAGCATGGCGTGGATGCGATCTCGATCACCACCCATGGCGCGGCGGCCGTGCTGCTGGATCGGCGGGGCCGGGTGGCGGCGCCGATGCTGGATTACGAACATTCCGGGCCGGATGCGCTGGCGGCGCGCTATGACGCGATCCGGCCGGATTTCGCGCTGACCGGCTCGCCCCGGCTGCCGCTGGGGCTGAACCTCGGCGCGCAGCTTCACTGGCTGCTGGCCACCGATCCCGATCTTGCCGGGCGCGTCGCGCATGTCGTGACCTATCCGCAATACTGGGGCTGGCGGCTGACCGGCGAGCTGGCCTCGGATGTGACCTCGCTGGGTTGCCACACCGATCTCTGGGATCCGTGGCAGGGCCGTTTCTCGCCGCTGGTCGAGCGGCTGGGGCTGGCCGGCCGCTTCGCCCCCGCGCGCCGTTCGAACGAGGTGCTGGGCGGGTTGTCGCCCGAGGTCGCGGGCTGGACCGGCATTCCCGCCGACACCCCGGTCGCGGTGGGGATCCACGACAGCAACGCCTCGCTTTTCCCGCATGTGCTGGAGCGACAGGCGCCCTTCGCCGTGGTTTCGACCGGAACCTGGGTGGTGGCCATGGCGGTGGACGGCACGGGCGAGCGGCTGGATCCGACGCGCGACGTCCTGGTCAATGTCAACGCGCTTGGCCGGCCCGTGCCCTCGGCCCGGTTCATGGGCGGGCGCGAGTTCGAGATCATCCGCGCCGGCAGCAGGGCCCGGCCTTCCGACGCGGACCGCGCCGCCGTGCTGGATGCCGGCCTGATGATCCTGCCGGCGGTCGAGCCGGGCTCCGGCCCGTTTCAGGGTCGCGAGGCGGAATGGATCGGCGCCCCCAGGGGCGCGGGGCAGCGCATGGTCGCCCTGTCCTGGTATCTGGCGCTGATGACGGCGACCTGCCTCGATCTGATCGGCGCCCAGGGGCCCACGATCGTCGAGGGCCCCTTCGCGCGAAACGGCGATTTTCTCGACATGCTGTCGGCCTTGCGCGGCGAGGGGGTCGAAACCGCGGCCTCCGCCACCGGCACTGCGGTCGGCGCGGCCCTGCTCTGCCTGCCCGATGCGGCGGCCGCGCAAAGCAGGCCACATCCTGCGCCCGCCAGTGCCGGGACGCTGCGCCGCTATGCTCTCGAATGGTCCGAAAGGGCGAATCTGCCGACACCAGCCGGCACTCCGGGACGGTGATCGCTGTTTCCTCCGCGGATTGCTGTCGCGCGCCGGGATCCGCTCCGACTGGACGGATCCGCTCTGCATAGTTGGCCACGAAGAAGGACCGGCATGGCAAGGACGCGAGACCGGCCGGACGGGATCGCCAGGAGGATCGCCAAGAGGCCGCGGCGGGTTGACCTGCCGCCATCGCAAGATCGCCGAACGTCCGCGCAGCCGGGCGGGCTGGTTTGCTGCGGGAAGGCGGCAATCCGGAGTTTGCCCGGCGCCGCCTTGGCCGGCACCGCTCCGGCGGTCCCGCGCCGCCCGCCATTGCCGCCCGTGCTGGAACATGGCCCGGGCTTGGGCTGTCGGGGCCCGACGGGCGTGTTTTTCCCTGCGCCGCTGCGGCCTGACCGAAGCGCAGCCCTGGACGGCAGCTTCGGCCTCCGGGCCAGGGAAGATGCTTTTTCACCCGGCACGGGCAGCTTTCATAAGTGTGGCCAGCTTTATTGACACTCTAATATTTTAGTGTATTTTTCGGCTCACGTCCCTGTTGAGCCATTGGCGACAGGAACGACTGGGAGGAGAAACATGAAAACCTTACGCATGATGGCGCTGGGCGGCGCCTTGCTGGCGACCGCGCTTGCCGGGCCCGCGACAGCGCAGGATTTCCCGGCAAAACCGGTGACGGTGATCGTCCCCTTCGCGCCGGGCGGTGCAAGCGATACCATTGCGCGGCTGGCCACGCAGGCCATGCAGCCGACCTTCGCGCAGCCGCTGGTGGTCGAGAACAAGCCGGGCGCCAATGGCGCGGTGGGTGCCGCGCAGGTCGTGCGCGCCAAGGCGGACGGCTATACGATCATGCAGGCCTCGATCGGCACCTATGGCATCAACCCGGCCTTGCAGCCGAACCTGCCCTATGACCCGCGCGCGGATCTCGAGATGCTGACCATCGCCGTGCGCACCCCCAACGTGCTGGTCACGCGCCCCACGCTCGAGGCGGATTCGGTCGATGCGCTGATCGCGGCGCTGAAGGCCGAGCCCGAGACGATGCTGTTTGCCTCGTCGGGGACCGGATCCTCGGACCACCTGACCTCCGAGCTGTTCTGGCAGGTCACCGGCACCTCGGGCATCCATGTCCCCTACAAGGGCGGCGGACCGGCGCAGATCGACATCATGGGCGGCCATGCCGACGTCTCGTTCCAGAACCTGGGCGCGGTCGCGGGCTTCGTGCGCGACGGCAAGATGAAGATGCTGGCGATCGCCGCCGCCGAGCGTTCGCCCGAATTTCCCGACATCCCGACCTTCAGGGAACTGGGGATCGAGGGGATGGAGGTCTATTCCTGGCAGGGCTTCTCGGCCCCCAAGGGTATTGATCCGGCGGCCAAGGAGACACTGGCCTCGGCGATCACCGCGGCTCTGAAGACCCCGGCCGTGGCCGAGCAGCTCAAGGGGATGGGGTTCGAGGTGCTGGCCAACAGCCCGGCCGAGGCCGACGCCTTTGTTGCGCAGGAGATCGACCGCTGGGCCGAGGTGGTCAAGGCCGGCAACATCACCCCCGAGCAGTAACCTTCCCGTGCGCCCGGCATTCCCGCCGGGCGCGCCTTTTCGTCATGGGCGGAGGAGTCCCGATGCAGGGAACCCGGACAAAGGACTTCTGGGCGGGCGTCGTCTATGCCGGCTTCGGGCTGGCGACGATGGTTCTGGCCCGCGACCTGCCGATGGGCAGCGCGGCACGGATGGGGGCGGGCTATTTCCCGACCATGCTGGGCGGGCTGCTGGCCGCAATCGGGCTGGCAGCGATGCTGCGCGGGCTGCGCAATCCGGGGGAGGCGGTGCCGCGCATCCACATCCGCCCGGCGGTGCTGGTGATCGGCGCCACCTTCTTCTTTGCGGCGACGCTTGGTTATCTGGGCCTGGCCGTGGCGCTGCCGACCGCGATCCTGATCGCCGCGGCCGCCAGCCGGAGCTTCCGGCTGGCCCCGGCGCCGCTGCTGGGCCTGCTGGGCTTCACTGCCTTCTGCGTGCTGGTGTTCCTGCGCGGCCTGGGCGTGCCGATGCCGATGATCGGCACCTGGTTCGGAGGCTGACCCGTGGACATCCTTTCCGACCTGCTGCTGGGCGCCCAGACCGCCTTTTCGTTCTCGAACCTTGCCTATTGCCTGCTGGGCGTGTTCCTGGGCACCGCCATCGGCGTCCTGCCCGGCCTTGGCCCGACCGCGACCATCGCCATGCTCTTGCCCGTTACCTTCGGGCTGGCGCCGGAAACCGCGCTGATCATGCTGGCGGGCATCTTCTACGGCGCGCAATACGGCGGCTCGACCACGGCGATCCTGGTCAACCTGCCGGGCGAAAGCTCGTCGGTGGTCACTGCGCTGGACGGCTACCAGATGGCCCGCAAGGGCCAGGCCGGCAAGGCCCTGGCGACGGCCGCCATCGGCTCGTTCGTTGCCGGGTCCATCGCCACGGTGCTGATCACCTTTTTCGCGCCGATGCTGTCCCATATCGCGCTGGCTTTCGGGCCGCATGAATATTTCTCGCTGATGGTCCTGGGGCTGATGGCTTCGGTCGTGCTGGCCAGCGGCTCGCTGCTGCACGCGGTGGGCATGATCATCCTTGGCCTGATCCTGGGCCTGATCGGCACCGACACCAACAGCGGCGAGATGCGCTTCACCTTCGGCATGTTCGAACTGGCCGACGGCATCAGCTTCGTCATCGTCGCGATGGGCGTCTTCGGCCTGGGCGAGATCCTGTCGAACCTCGAGGACGAGACCGAACGGTCCACGGTCAAGGCCAGGATCACCGGCCTGATGCCCAGGCGCGAGGATTTCCGGCGGATGATGGCCCCGGTCCTGCGCGGCACCGGCATCGGCGCGGTTCTGGGCATCCTGCCGGGCGGCGGCGCAATGCTGGCCTCGTTCGCGGCCTATGCGCTGGAGAAGAAGGTCTCGCACCACCCCGAGCAATTCGGCAATGGCGCCATCGAGGGCGTGGCCGGCCCGGAATCGGCCAACAATGCCGGGGCGCAGACCAGCTTCATCCCGATGCTGACGCTGGGCATCCCGTCGAACCCGGTCATGGCGCTGATGATCGGCGCGCTGATCATGCAGGGTATCCAGCCGGGCCCCTCGGTCATCCAGGAACAGCCGGTGCTGTTCTGGGGCCTGATCGTGTCGATGTGGGTCGGCAACCTGATGCTGCTTGTGCTGAACCTGCCGCTGATCGGGCTGTGGGTGAAGATGATCTCGATCCCCTATCGCTATCTTTATCCCTGCATCGTCGCCTTCTGCATGATCGGTGTCTTCAGCCTGAACAATGCCAGTTTCGACATCTGGCTGATGGGCCTGTTCGGCATCGCCGGCTATCTGCTGCGCAAGCTGGATTGCGAGCCGGCGCCGCTGCTTCTGGGCTTCGTGCTCGGCCCGATGCTTGAGGAACACCTGCGCCGCGCCATGCTGGTGTCCAAGGGCGATGCCACGGCCTTCCTGACCCGGCCGATCAGCGCGGTGCTGCTTCTGGTCGCGCTGCTGATGGTGGTCAGCATCCTGGCCCCCGCCGTCCGCGCCAAGCGTGCGGAAGCCTTTGTCGAGGACGAGTGACATGCGCCCCAACGCGATACGCGCCATCTGGGCCCAGGGCGGCTGCGCGCTGAACAGCTTCCTGGCCATCGGCGCGCCCTTCGCGGCCGAGGTGATGGCCGCGCAGGGCTTCGACGCGCTGACCGTGGATATCCAGCACGGCATGGTGGACGCCATGCAGGCGGTGGCGCTGTTCCAGGGAATGCAGGGCCAGCCGGTGATGCCGCTGGCCCGCGTGCCCGCCAACGATCCCGCCGTCATCGGCAAGGTGCTGGACGGCGGCGCCTATGGGGTGATCTGCCCGCTGGTCAATACCGCCGCGGATGCTGCGCGGCTGGTCGCCGCCTGCCGCTATCCACCGCTGGGCAATCGCAGCTTCGGCCCGGCCCGTGCGATCTATTCCGCCGGAGCCGACTACGGCGCGGCGGCGGAATCCCGGATCCTGACCTTTGCCATGATCGAGACCGCCGAGGCGATGGCGAATCTCGAGCCCATCGCCGCGACCGAGGGGCTGGATGCGCTGTATATCGGCCCGGCCGACCTGGCGCTTAGCCTGACCGGGCGTCGTTACCGCCTGGGCTTCGACCGCGAGGAACCCGAGATGATCGCGGCCATCCACCGCATCCGTGATGCGGGTCACGCGGCCGGCAAGCGCGTGGCGCTGCATTGCGGCAGTGCCGAATATGCCCGCCGGGCGCGCGACTGGGGCTTCGACATGGTCACCATCGCCAGCGACAGCCGCTTCATGGCGCAGGCCGCGGGGCAGGCGGTGGCGTGCTTTCGGCAATGATCCCGGCCCGCCGCCGGCAGGCCGTGGCGCTGATGCTGGCCGCGACGGTGCTGGCGGGCCTCGACGCGGTGATCGTGCGCAGCCTGGCGGGCGGCGTGCATCCGCTGATGATCGCCTTTTTCCGCGCCCTGTTCGGGCTCTTGGCGATCCTGCCCTGGATCGTGCTGCGGGTGGATCTGCGCGCTTCTCCTTATCGCGGGCTGCATGTGCTGCGCGCGGCACTGAAGCAGGCGTCGCTGGTGGCGATGTTCCTGGCCTTTACCCATGCACCGCTGGCCGATGCCACCGCCATCAGCTTCACCACGCCAATCTTCCTGACTCTGGGCGCCTGGCTTGTGCTGCGCGAACGGGTGGACGTCGCCAGGCTGGCCGGGGTGGCCGCGGGCTTTCTGGGCATCCTGGTCGTCGTCCGGCCCGCATCCGGCAGCTTCGATCCCTGGCTGCTGGCGGCGCTGGCGGGGGCGGTGCTGACGGCGCTGATCCAGCTGGTGCTGCGGCGGATGGCGCAACGCGACACCGCGCAGCGGCTGGTGGCCTGGAACCTGCTGGCGATGGCGCCGCTGGGCCTGGCCGGTGCACTGCCGGTCTGGGTCGCGCCGACGCCGCAGGAACTGGGCCTGCTGGCTGTACAAGGCGTGCTGGGGGCGCTGAACATGACCCTGATCACCCGCGCCTTCGGCCTGGCCGAGGCATCGCTGCTGGCGCCGCTGGACTTCCTGCGCCTGCCGGTCGTGGCGCTGCTGGCCTATGCCTTCTTCGCCGAACGGGTGGCGCCCGCGACCTGGCTGGGCGGCGCGTTCATCATCCTGGCCGCGATCCTTGCCGGATGGTCCGGCCGCCGTCGATGAGTCGGTTTTTCCTTTCGCAGAAATCCTAGAAATACTAATATATCAATATTGAGCCGATTCGGCTGTCGCGCCAGAGGAAGGGCCACAGCCGGAAAACGCAGCCCGGCGGGAAACGCCCCGCGGCCATACGTCAGGGAGGACGGGCCAAATGCAGTCATTCATCGGAAAACGGGCCCTTGCCAGCGCGGTGTCGCTGGTGGGGCTGGTGATCCTGGTCTTTTTCCTGTCCCGCCTGACCGGCGACCCGACCAATCTCTACCTGCCGCTGGACGCCACGACCGAGATGCGAGAGCAGTTCCGCGAGTTGCACGGCTTCAACGACCCGCTGGTGGTGCAGTTCGGCCGCTATGTCGGCGACCTGGTGCGGGGCGATTTCGGCGACAGCATCCGCCAGGCGCGTCCGGCGATGGAGGTGGTGCTGCAAGCCTTCGGCTGGACGCTGCGGCTGGCGGTCATCACCATGACCCTGGTCGCCATTGCCGCCGTCGTCATCGGCTCGCTGGCAGCGTTCCGCGTCGGAGGGATCTTCGACCGCATCGCCACCTTCTTCTCGCTGATCGGCGCCTCGGCTCCGGATTTCTGGATCGCCATCGTCGCCATCGTGGTCTTTGCCGTGAACCTGCACTGGCTGCCGACCTCGGGCACCGGCACGGCGCTGCACTGGGTGCTGCCGGTGGCGGTGCTGTTCATCCGGCCCTTTGGCCTGATCCTGCAGGTGGTGCGCGGCTCGATGATCTCGGTGCTGTCCTCGGCCTATGTCAAGACGGCGCGGGCCAAGGGCGTGCGCGCGCGGCCGATCATCTTTGTCCACGCATTGCGCAATGCCATGCTGCCGGTCATCACCGTGATCGGCGACCAGGCGGCGGCGATCCTGAACGGCGCGGTGGTGATCGAGACGATCTTCGGCTTTCCCGGCATCGGCAAGCTGATGATCGACTCGATCCTGCTGCGCGACTTCTCGGTGGTGCTGGCCGCGATCATGGTTTCGGCCCTGGCCATCTTTGTCATGAACCTGCTGATCGACCTGGCCTATGCCGCGCTCGATCCCCGCATTCGGTATTGAGATGAGCATGTCGGACACCCGCACCCTGACCGAACCCAAGGAGCGCGGCGCGGCATCGCGCTGGCTGAAGATGCTCTGGGTCGACAAGCCGGCGTTTTGCGCGGCCCTGTTCCTGCTGATCGTGGTGCTATGCGCGCTGTTCGGCCCCATGCTGATGGGCGACATGGCGACCAGGCAGAACCTGCGCGGGCGCAATGCGCCTCCCTTCGACCTGGCGCAGGGCTGGGCCTATGTGCTGGGCGCCGATGCGCTCGGCCGTCCGCTGCTGGCCCGTATCGCCGTCGCCGCCCAGAACACGATCATGGTCGCGGCGGGCGCCGTGCTGGGATCGGCCGTCATCGGCTGCGCCCTTGGGCTGGTCGCGGGCTATTCCCGCAAGCGCGCCGCGCAATGGATCATGCGGCTGGGCGACGTGATCATGTCCTTCCCGTCGCTGCTGCTGGCGGTGATCGTGCTTTACATGCTGGAGCCCTCGGTCGCCAATATCGTGCTGGTATTGGCGATCACCCGGATCCCGGTCTATCTGCGCACCACCCGCGCCGAGGTGCTGGAGATCCGCGAGCGCATGTTCGTGTCCGCCGCCCGCGTCATGGGCGCATCCGACCGCCGCATCGTGTTTCGCCACATCCTGCCGGTGGTGCTGCCGACGCTGGTGACCATCGCCACGCTGGATTTCGCCTTCGTCATGCTGGCCGAAAGCAGCCTGTCCTTCCTGGGCATCGGCATCCAGGCACCGGAAATCACCTGGGGCCTGATGGTCAGCCAGGGCCGGCAATACCTGACCACCGCCTGGTGGCTGTCGTTCTGGCCGGGGCTGGCGATCATCCTGACCACGCTGTCGCTGAACCTGCTGTCGAACTGGCTGCGCATCGCGCTGGACCCCGCCCAACGCTGGCGGCTTGAAATGGGGGGACGCCGCAATGGCTAAGCATCTGCTTGAGGTCCGCGACCTGTCGGTCGAATTCCACACCGCGGCCGGTACGGTGCAGGCGGTCCAGAACGTCAGCTGGCACCTGGACCGCGGCGAGACCCTGGCCATCCTCGGCGAAAGCGGATCGGGCAAGTCGGTCTCGGCCTCGGCGGTGATGAACCTGATCGACATGCCGCCGGGCAGGATCACCAACGGCCAGATCCTGCTGAACGGGCAGGACATGCTGGCGATGGGCGCAGAGCAGCGCCGCCGGATCAACGGCGCGAAGATCGCGATGATCTTCCAGGATCCGCTGGCGCATCTGAACCCGGTCTATTCTGTCGGCTGGCAGATTGCCGAGATGGTCACGACCCATGGCGGCAGCCGGGGCAGGGCGCGGGCCCGCGCGCTGGAGCTGCTGCGCCGCGTCGGCATCCCCGAACCCGAGGCGGCCATGTTCAGGTATCCGCATCAGTTCTCGGGCGGGCAGCGGCAGCGGCTGATGATCGCCATGGCCCTGGCCTGCAAGCCCGACATCCTGATCGCGGACGAGCCGACCACCGCGCTGGACGTCACGGTCCAGGCGCAGGTGCTGGAACTGCTCGAGGAATTGCAGGCCGAAACCGGCATGGGGATCCTGATCATCACCCATGATCTGGGCGTCGTGGCCGAGATCGCCGATCGCGTCGTGGTGATGAACGGGGGCCGCATCGTCGAGACGGGACGCGCGGCCGAAGTCTATGCCAACCCGCAGAACGCCTATACCCGCAAGCTGATCGACGCGGCGCCGGGCAAGGGCGCGATGCCCGAGGAACGCGACCGCAGCGACCAGCCCTTGCTGCGCGCCGAAGGACTGGAAAAGCACTACGGCGCCTTTCACGCGCTCAAGGGCGTCGACCTGACCATCATGCCGGGCGAGACCGTAGCGGTGGTCGGCGAATCCGGCTCGGGCAAATCGACGCTGGCCCGCGCCATCCTGCGGCTGGACGATCCCGACGCGGGCAAGGTGCTGTATCGCGGCAACGACCTGATGACGATGCCGCCGCGCGAGCTGTTCGGCCTGCGCCGCGACCTGCAGATGGTGTTCCAGGATCCGACGCAGTCGCTGAACCCGCGCATGACGGTGTTCCAGCTGATTTCCGAAGCCTGGGTGATCCATCGCGACATCCTGCCCCGTGCCCGGTGGAAAGATCGCGTGGCCGAGCTGCTGACCAAGGTCGGGCTGCGGCCGGAACATGCCGCGCGTTATCCACACCAGTTCTCGGGCGGGCAGCGCCAGCGCATCGCCATCGCCCGCGCGCTGGCGATGGAGCCGAAGCTGATCGTCTGCGACGAGGCGGTCTCGGCGCTGGACGTGTCGATCCAGGCGCAGGTGATCCAGCTGCTGGACGGGCTCAGGCGCGAATTCGGCCTGTCCTATCTGTTCATCGCCCATGACCTGCCGGTGGTGCGCGACTTTGCGGACCGGGTGGTCGTCATGCGCCAGGGCCGCGTCGTCGAGGAGGGCCCTGTCCGCCGGATCTTTGAAAGCCCCCGCGATCCCTATACGCAGGCCCTGCTGGCGGCCAGCCTGGATCCCGATCCCGCGGTGCAGGCCGCCCGCCGCATCGCCCGCGAGGCCCTGGAGACAATCCCCGCATGAAGCATTCCCCGACGAAGCCCGACGTTCTGGTCGCCTATCCGCTGCGCCCCCGTTTCATGGAGGCGTTGGAGGCGCGCTATAGCCTGCACCGCCTGGACCGCGACGGTCCGGGCGTCCTGGAGGCGGCGGGGCCGGTCTGCACGGCGATGGTGGCGAACGGCCATGTCGCCGTGGACAAGGCGCTGCTGGACCGGCTGCCGGTGCTGCAACTGGTTGCCTGCTCCTCGGCCGGGTTCGACCTGATGGACACCGCCGAGATGGCGCGGCGGGGCATCCGGCTGACCAATACCTCGGACGCGCTGGTGGACGAGGTGGCGAATATGGCGGTGCTGCTGGCGCTGGCCGCGCGGCGGCAGCTGGTGCGGGCCGACGCCTATGTCCGCTCGGGCGAATGGGGCGAAAAGGGCATGTTCCCGCTGACCCCCTCGACCGTGGGGCTGCGCACGGGGATCGTGGGCCTGGGCAATATCGGCCTGGCCATCGCCAGCCGCTGCCAGGCCCTGGGCCACCAGGTCGCCTATTTCGGCCGCAGCCGCAAGCCGGTGGACTACGAATATGTCCCGGATCTGGTGGCGCTGGCCGAGTGGGCCGACCTCCTGATCGTCGCCACCCCGGGCGGGGCCGCCACCCAGGGGCTGGTCGGGGCGCGGGTGCTGCGGGCGCTGGGTCCGGCGGGCACGCTGGTCAACGTGGCGCGCGGCTCGGTCGTGGACGAACCGGCGCTGATCGCGGCGCTGCGTGACGGCGGGCTGGGCTCGGCTGGGCTGGACGTCTATGCCAACGAGCCGTGCCCCGATGCCGCGCTGGCCGGGCTGAGCAATGTCGCGCTTTACCCCCACCACGCCAGCGGGACCGAGGAAACCCGCGATCGCATGGCGCAGCTGACCCTGGACAACCTGGCGGCCTTCTTTGCCGGCCAGCCCCTCCCGACCCCGGTGCTCTGAGCCGCGCCGGGCGACAGGGCAGGCCATGCCGGAAAGGTTCCGGCCGGGCGAGCATGCCCGCTGGAACCCGGGGCAGGCCACGCCCGCCGGGCATCGGACGAGGATCCGCGACAGGGGTCCGGGAGCGGCAGGGCAGGGCATGGCGCCCGTGCAGGGGCGGCGCGCCGGAACGGCTTTGACCCGCCGCCGGATCGGCCGCGGCCCGCGCGGGACCACAGGCCGGCTCACGCGAAGTAATGCGGGAATTCCTGGCGCATCGCCTCGACGCGCGAGACGGTCTGGCTCAGGTGATCGCGGATCGCGGCCATGGCCTGGTCGGGATCGCCAGAGACGATGCCGTCGACGATGGCGCGGTGTCCGGCCAGGATGTTCTTCACCTTGCCCTGTTCGGGAAGATGCAGGCGCCGGATCCGTTCCAGATGGCCCGAGCGTTCCCGCACGAGTTGATGCAGGCCGGTGCGGTTCAGGCCGGCGAACAGGGTCTGGTGGAACAGCTCGTCCAGCTCCTGGAAGATCGCCATCTGGCTGGGATCCTCGGCCACCGCCTCCTGCATGCGGATGATCGACCGCGCCCGCGTCACCGTTTCGGGTGCGCCGTCGGTCGCCAGCCGGCGGCAGACCTCGGTCTCCAGCGCCACGCGCAGGAAATGCGCCTCATAGACTTGCGGCACGTCGATGCGGGTCACCACGGTCTTGGACTGCGGATAGATGCGGACCAGCCCCTCCTGCTTCAGAAGCTGCAAGGCCTCGCGGATCGGGGTCTGGCTGACCTCGTAGGTGTCGGTCAGTTCGCCGCGCGACAGGGTGGTGTCGGGCGGCAGTTGCAGGGTGATCACCCGCCGCCGCAGATCCTCGTAGACGCGCTGCACCGTGCCGCCGGGCATGGCCTGGCTGTGCAGGTCCGCCAGTCCGAAGGTCGAGGCAAGCGAGGTGCTCATGATCCGCTCCTTTTTCTTGTTCCGAACATAGGGCGGCGAAAACTGCCGCACAAGAATACAAATATACTGGTTGATATAGTTGGTGAACTAAAATATTAGTTGAACCAGAGACACCGACTGATTCCGGTGCAGGAGGGGAAGAAGATGGCCGCCAAGACACCCGGCGCGTTGCGCTCGGCCCGTTGGTTCGCGCCCGATGATCTGCGCAGCTTTGGCCATCGGTCCCGGCTGATGCAGCTGGGCTATGGCGAGGAGGATTTCCGCGACAAGCCCGTCATCGGCATCCTGAACACCTGGTCCGAGCTGAACAGCTGCCATGCGCATTTCCGCGAACGCGCCCAGGATGTGCGCCGCGGCGTCATGCAGGCGGGTGGCTTTCCGGTGGAAATGCCGTCGCTGTCGGTCGACGAAAGCTTCACCAAGCCCACGTCGATGCTGTATCGCAACATGCTGGCCATCGAGACCGAGGAGATGATCCGCTCGCACCCGCTGGACGGCGTGGTGCTGATGGGCGGCTGCGACAAGACCACGCCGGGGCTGGTGATGGGCGCGATCTCGGCGGGGATTCCGATGATCTACCTGCCGGCCGGGCCGATGCTGCGCGGCAATTACGCCGGCAAGATCCTGGGCTCGGGCTCGGACGCCTGGAAATACTGGGACGAGCGCCGCGCCGGAAACATCAGCGATGCGGAATGGCTGGGGGTGCAGGGCGGCATCGCTCGTTCGGCCGGGGTCTGCATGACCATGGGCACCGCCTCGACCATGACCGCCATCGCCGATTCCATGGGGCTGACGCTGCCAGGCGCCTCGTCGATCCCGGCGGTCGATGCCAACCACCAGCGCATGGGCGCCGAATGCGGCCGCCGCATCGTCGCCATGGTGTGGGAGGATCTGACCCCCGACCGCATCGTGACCGAGGCCGCCGTCCGCAATGCCGCCGTGGTGGCGATGGCGACCGGCTGCTCGACCAATGCCGTCGTTCACCTGATCGCCATGGCGCGCCGTGCCGGGATCGAGCTGACGCTGGACGACCTGGATGCGCTGGGGCGGGTGACGCCGCTGATCGCCAACGTCCGGCCCTCGGGCAAGGACTACCTGATGGAGGACTTCTATTATGCCGGGGGCTTGCGCGGGCTGATGACCCAGATCGCCGACCGGCTGGACCTGTCCTGCCTGACCGTCACCGGCAAGACCCTGGGCGAGAACCTGCAAGGCGCCCAGGTCTATAACGACGACGTGATCCGGCCGCTGTCGAACCCGGTCTATCACGAGGGGTCGCTGGCGGTGCTGCGCGGCAACCTGTGCCCGGACGGCGCGGTCATCAAGCCCGCGGCCTGCGATCCGAAATTCCACGTTCACCAGGGCCCGGCCCTGGTCTTCGACAGCTATCCCGAGATGAAGAAGGCCGTCGACGACCCCGGCCTGGACGTGACGCCCGACACGGTCATGGTGCTGCGCAATGCGGGGCCGCAGGGCGGGCCGGGTTTTCCCGAATGGGGGATGCTGCCGATCCCCAAGGCGCTGATCCGGCAGGGCCATCGCGACATGCTGCGGATCTCGGACGCGCGCATGTCGGGCACCAGCTACGGCGCCTGCGTGCTGCATGTGGCGCCCGAAAGCTTTGTCGGCGGGCCGCTGGCCCTTCTACGCACCGGCGACATCGTCCGGCTGGACCTGCCGAACCGGCGGCTGGACATGCTGGTTCCCGAGGACGAGATCGCCGCCCGCCGCGCCGCCTGGCTCGCGCCGGAACCGCGGTTCGAACGCGGCTGGGGCTGGATGTTCCAGCGCCACGTCACGCAGGCCGATCAGGGCTGCGACTTCGATTTCCTGCAATCCGACTTCGGCCGTGCCGCCGGCGACCCCGATATCTTCTGAGGTGAACCCATGACGCTTTCCGACGAAACCCGCGCGAAACTGAAAAAGGTCTCGACCGCTTCGATCGCCACGGCGCTCTACAAGCGCGGCCTGCGCAACCAGTTCATCCAGGGCGTGGTCCCGGTTGCGCCCAAGGACGAGAACATGGTCGGCCCGGCCTTTACCCTGCGCTATATCCCCGCGCGCGAGGATCGCAACCCGATCACGGTGTTTCGCAACCCCGACCACCCGCAGCGGGTGGCGGTGGAAACCTGCCCGCCCGGCCATGTGCTGGTGATGGACGGGCGCAAGGATGCGCGGGCGGCCACGGCCGGCTCGATCCTGATCACGCGGCTGGCGCTGCGCGGGGCGGCGGGGGTCGTCACCGATGCCGGGATGCGCGACGCCGAGGGGATCGGCAAGCTGGACATGCCGGCCTATTTCGCCAGGGCCTCGGCGCCGACCAACCTGACGCTGCACGAGGCGCTGGACATCGACGTGCCGATTTCCTGCGGCGATGCGCCGGTCTTTCCCGGCGACATCATGGTCGGCGACAAGGACGGGGTGATGGTGATCCCCGCCCACCTGGCCGACGAGATCGCCGAGGAATGCACCGGCATGGAAAGCTTCGAGGATTTCGTGCTGGAGGAGGTGCAGGGCGGGGCGGCCATCATCGGCCTGTATCCCTGCACCAGAGAGGAGAACCAGCAGAAATACGCGGCATGGCGCGCCCGCACCGGCCGCTAGGCGGCACAGGCCCGGCGCCGCTTGCGCGGCGTCGCGCCGGGGCCCTCTCGCCCCCGGACCCGCCGAGGATCCTTGTGCAAGCAAGCAGCGGCCGGTGGCGCGGCCTGTCGCCGTCGCCGGGGCGCCTATGCACGGCAAGTCCGGGTCCGGGTTGCGCGGACCGTCACCTCTAACGTG
The DNA here is from genome assembly GCF_016446475.1 of Paracoccus binzhouensis. GTDB lineage: Bacteria > Pseudomonadota > Alphaproteobacteria > Rhodobacterales > Rhodobacteraceae > Paracoccus > Paracoccus binzhouensis. The sequence goes on from NZ_JAEHFP010000025.1 coordinate 38,315, forward strand.
AAAGGAGCCTTTCGATGGTCTTTCCCCCCCACGGCCGACACCTGATCGGTGGCGACTGGGTCGCGGGTGCGGCCCGCTTCCCCAACGAGCCCGCCTTCGGCCCGGTCCATCAGTTCAGCACCGGCACGGTCGAGCTGGTCAACCGCGCCTGTGCCGCAGCCGAGGATGCGTTCTGGAGCTATGGCTGGACCCCGCGCGAGACCCGCGCGGCCTTCCTCGAGGCGATCGCCGAGGAGATCGAGGCCCGCGCCGAGCCGATCACCGCCATCGGCGCCCAGGAAACCGGCCTGCCCGAGGCGCGGCTTATCGGCGAGCACGGCCGAACCACCGGCCAGCTGCGGCTGTTCGCGGATCATATCCGCAAGGGCGATTACCTCGACCGCCGCCACGACAAGGCGCTGCCCGACCGCCAGCCGCTGCCGCGCCCGGACCTGCGGCTGATCCAGCGCCCCATCGGCCCGGTGGCGGTGTTCGGCGCCTCGAACTTCCCGCTGGCCTTCTCGACCGCGGGCGGCGACACCGCCTCCGCGCTCGCCGCCGGCTGCCCGGTCGTGGTCAAGGGCCATTCCGCCCATCCCGGCACCGCCGAGATCGTGGCCGAGGCCATCCATGCCGCCATCGCGAAGACCGGCACGCATCCCGGCACCTTCAGCCTGATCCAGGGCGGAGACCGCAAGGTGGGCGAGGCGCTAGTCCAGCATCCGCTGATCAAGGCCGTGGGCTTCACCGGCTCCCTTGCCGGGGGACGGGCACTGTTCGACCTGTGCGCCGCGCGCCCCGAGCCGATCCCGTTCTTCGGCGAACTGGGCTCGGTCAACCCGATGTTCCTGCTGCCCGCCGCGCTGGCCGCGCACGCCGAACAGATCGGCAGCGGCTGGGCCGGGTCGCTGAGCATGGGTGCCGGGCAGTTCTGCACCAATCCCGGCATCGCGGTGGTGATCGACGGAGAGAATGCCGACAAGTTTGCGCAATCGGCACGGGCGGCCTTGGAAAAGGTCGGTCCCCAGACCATGCTGACCGGGGGCATCGCCCGCGCCTATCGCGACGGCCAGGCGCGGTTCGAATCGTGCAATGCGGTGACGCCGCTGCTTTCCACCGACAGCCACGGCCGCGCGGCCAGCCCGAACCTCTACGAGACCACGGCCGAGGCCTGGCTGCAGAACCACGCGCTCGGCGAGGAGGTGTTCGGCCCGCTGGGCCTGGTCGTGCGGGTGCGCGACATGGACGAGATGATGCGGCTGGCGCGCGGCTTCGAAGGGCAACTGACGGCGACGCTTCACATGGAGGAAGCCGACCTGCCGGCGGCGCGGCGGCTGCTGCCGGTGCTGGAGCGCAAGGCAGGGCGGGTGCTGGTGAACGGCTTCCCCACAGGGGTCGAGGTCTGCGACGCCATGGTCCATGGCGGCCCCTATCCGGCCAGCACCAATTTCGGCGCCACCTCGGTCGGAACCATGGCCATCCGAAGGTTCCTGCGCCCCGTCAGCTACCAGAACTGCCCACAAGGGCTCATGCCCCAGGATTTGAATGAAGGATAAATCCATGATTGCCCCCGACCACTTGCGTGACATCATTCGCACCGGGCTCCTGTCCTTTCCGGTCACGCCCTTCGACGTCGAGGACCGCTTCGACCCCAGGCCCTTCGCGGCGCATCTGGAATGGCTGTCCTCCTATCCCGTGGCCGGGCTGATCGTTGCGGGCGGCACGGGCGAGCTGTTCTCGCTGACGCCATCGGAAGTGGTCGAGGCGGTCAGGACCGCGCGCGGCGTTTCGGGCGGCGGCCCGGTCATCGCCGGCTGCGGCTATGGCACCCGCATCGCCTGCGACATGGCGCGCGAGATCGAGGCGGCGGGCGGCGACGGCATCCTGCTGCTGCCGCATTATCTGACCGAAGCCCCGGCCGAAGGCATTGCCGCGCGCATCCGCGCCGTCTGCAAGGCCACCAACATGGGCGTCATCGTCTATAACCGCGGCCAGGCACGGGTCAGCGCCGAACAACTGGCGCGGCTGGCCGACGAATGCCCGAACCTGATCGGCTTCAAGGACGGCACAGGCGACATCGACACCGTGCGCCGCGTCACCGTCATGCTGGGCGACCGGCTGTCCTATATCGGCGGGATGCCCACGCACGAGCTGTTCGCACAGGCCTACAAGGGCGCGGGGATGCCGACCTATTCCTCGGCCGTGTTCAACTTCGTCCCCGAGACGGCGCTGAAATTCCATGCCGCGCTGATGGTGGACGACAATGCCACCTGCGAACGGATGCTGCGCGAGTTCTATTATCCCTTCGCGGCGATCCGCGACCGCAAGGCGGGCTATGCGGTGTCGGCGGTCAAGGCGGGCGTGCGGCTGCGGGGCTTCGAAGCGGGCCATGTCCGCGCGCCCCTGACCGACCTGACCGAGGAGGAGGTCGCGATGATGCAGTCGCTGATCGACGGCGCAAGATGAGTCTGCGATCCGCCCTGGCCGGCGTCTCGGGCATCCTGGTGACGCCTTTCGATGCTGATGACCGGATCGCGCCGGCGCGGCTGGAGCCCATCGTCGACCGGGCGCTGGCCGCCGGGCTGCACATTCCGGTCGTGAACGGCAATACCGGCGAGTTCTACAGCCTGACCGTGGACGAGGCCGAGGCGATCTGCGCCGAGGTCTGCGCCATGGTCGGCGCCCGCGCGCCGGTGTTGGCGGGGGTGGGGCGCTCGGTCGGGGATGCCTGCCGCCTGGCCGCCGCGGCGGCGCGGGCGGGGGCCGCGGGGCTGATGGT
>NZ_JAEHFP010000250.1 GCF_016446475.1 Paracoccus binzhouensis
CACGGTCAGCGGCAGGCGCGGGCCCAGCTCGGCCAGCGCCGGATCGAGCCGGCCGAAGGCGCGGCGCAGGCGCAGGACCAGCGCCTCGCCGGCGGGGGTGGCGAACAGGCCCGGGCTGCGGCGGACGAACAGCGCCTGCCCGGCCAGCCGCTCGAGCTTGGCGATGGCCTGCGTCACCGCCGGCTGCGAGACATGGCAGCGCGCCGCCGCCCGGGTGATCGAGCCGGTCTCGGCCACCGCCAGAAGCAGGCGCAGGTGTCGCAGGTTCGTCCTCATAGCCGCGACAGGATCGCATCGGCCCGATCCGCCAGCGCATCCGGCCCGCCGGCCAGGTCCAGCGCGGCGATCTCCTGCTGCCAGGCCGCGGCGGCGGTGGCCATGCGGTCGGGCAGGCCCAACTCGCGCAGGGTGGCGGCGACCTCCTGCATCTCGGCGGCGCGGCGGGCGCCGTGGACCATCATCCGTTCCAGGTTGTAGGCGCCGCGCGCCGCCCAGTCCCAGCCGGGATCCGAGGCCTGCAGCGAGGCGAGTACCGCCTGCTCGACCCCGGCCCGGCGCGCGGCCAGCAGGCATTCCGCCGTCAGCGCCTCGAAACCCTTGATCATCACCGAACGCAGCATCTTGATCGCCGAGGCGTCGCCCACCCGTGGCCCCTCGACCGCCAGCGCCATGTCCAGGGGCGCCAGCGCCGCCAGCGCCGCCTCGGCATGCGGGCCGGCCAGCAGGGCGGGCGTACGGTGCAAGCGCGGATGCACCGGTGCCATGATCGCCATGTCGACATAGCGCCCGCCGGCCGCCTCGATCGCCGCGGCCGCGCGGCGCTTGGTGCCCGGCGCGCAGGAATTGCCGTCGAGCCACAGCAGGCCGGGCGGCAGCGCCGCGGCGGCGGCCTTTGCGGCGGCAAGCGCCTGGTCGGCGGTGACGAG
>NZ_JAEHFP010000251.1 GCF_016446475.1 Paracoccus binzhouensis
CGCCGCCCGCGAGGCCGCCGAGGCGGCGCAGGACGCGGCCCGCGAGCGCGTCGAGCAGACCGAGGAGGCCCTGGCTGCCGCCGAGGAGGCCCGCGCCGCGCTGGAGGCCGAGGAATCCGCCGCCCGCTCGGCCCGCGCCGAGGCCGAGGGCGAGGTTTCGGCGCTGAATGCCGAGATGGCGGCGCTGAAGCGGCTGGTGGAACGCGGGCAGGGCGGCGGCTCGATCCTGGATCTGGTGCGCGTGGCGCGCGGCTACGAGACCGCCTTCGGCGCGGCGCTGGGCGACGACCTGGGCGTCGGGCTGGCCGAGGACGGCTCGGGCTGGCACCGGCTGCCGGGCTACGACGCGCCGCAACCGCTGCCCAAGGGCGCCGAGCCGCTGGCGCCGCATGTGGACGGCCCCGGGGCGCTGGCGCGGCGGCTGTCGCAGGTCGGGCTGGTCGCGGATGCGGAAATGGGCGCGGCGCTGCAGCCTGCACTTGCCCCCGGCCAGCGGCTGGTGACGCGGGACGGCGACCTGTTCCGCTGGGACGGGATGCGGGTGCTGGCGGGCGAGGCCGTCTCCTCGGCGGCGCTGCACCTGCAAAAGGTCAACCAGCTGGCCGAACTGACCGAGCAGGTCGAGACGGCGCAGGCCCGCGCCGAGGATGCGCAGACCGGGCATCAGGCGCTGCGCGACCGCCATCTGGCCGCGACCGAGGCCGAGAAGCGCGCCCGCGATGCCAGGCGCGAGGCCGAGCGGGGGCTGTCGGATGCCGTGCGCGCCGTGACCCGCGCCGAATCCGAGCTGTCCATGGCGCAGAGCCGCGCCGAATCGGCCCGCGCCGAACTGGCCCGGCATCGCGAGGATGCGCTGGACGCCCGCGCCCGGCTGGCCGAGGCCGAGCGGGCGCTGGCCGAACTGCCCGACCGCGGCG
>NZ_JAEHFP010000252.1 GCF_016446475.1 Paracoccus binzhouensis
CGCCCCCTCGGCCCGGCCATCCGCGACCAGAAGCGCCGCCGGCTGGCCCGCCGCCGCGGCCTGGTCCAGCGCCCGCAAGGCCCGGTCCTGCCGCTGCGGCCAGTCGGGCGCCGCCGCCCAGCCGGCATCCATGACGATCAGCAGCGGCCCCTGCCCGCCCTGGTCCGGCGACGGTTTCCAGACCGGCCCGGCAAAGCCCAGGATCAGCGCCGCGATCGCCAGAACCCGCAACAGCAACAGCCACCAGGGCGTATGCCGCGCCACCGGATGCGGATCCTTGAGGCCCAGCAGCAGCCGCGTGCCCGGAAACCGCACCAGCCTGGGCGAAGGCGGCATGGCGCGCAGGATCAGCCACAGCACCGGCAGCGCCGCCAGCGCCGCCAGGATCCAGGGCGCCAGGAAGCCAAGGGGGCCGAGGACCAGCATTCAGCCCTCCAGCACCGACCAGAGCCACAGCAGCGCCTGCGCCGGCGGCGCGGCAGTGTCGTGGTTGCCGAAATGCCAGCCCGCGGTCAGCGCCGCGCGCTTGAGCAATTCGCGCCGCTCGGCCAGCCGCGCCAGATAGGCGCCGCGCAGCCCGGCCGCGTCGCGCGTGTCGTGGCGCAGCGCGCCGGAGGCCGAGCGGAACAGCACCGCGCCGGCCCAGGGAACGCCCTCTTCGTCCGGGTCCAGCACCTGCACCAGCACGCCCTGAACCCCAAGGCTGGCGGCGCGGCCCAGATAGTCCAGCACCGGCTGCGGATCGCCCAGGAAATCGTCGAACAGCACCACGCGCTGGCCGGGACGCAGCGCCTCGGCCGGCGGCGCGTCCTCGTCGCCGTCGAGCGGCTGGCGGGCGACCAGCGCCTCGGCGATGCGTTCGGCCTGCAGGCGGCCGGGACGCGGCGGCTGGCCGGTCAGCGCCACCC
>NZ_JAEHFP010000253.1 GCF_016446475.1 Paracoccus binzhouensis
CCGAGGGCGGCGCCGGCATGCGCGGCATGCGCGCGGCCTGGCGGCTCAGCGCCGCGTCGATCCGGGGATCGCCGGTCGAGCTGGCCAGCCGCGCCCCGGCCACGCGGCCGCTGGGATCGACGCTGAAGCGCACGGTGACGGTGACCGAATTGCCGCGCCCGGCAGAGAGGCGCGTGCGATGCATGTGCCGCGCCACCGCCGCCTGCACCTTGGATTGCCAGCTTGCCACCTGCCGGGCGCTGGGGGCGGCGCCGGCCTGCGTCTGCGGCGCCGCGGTGCGCTCGGCCTGCGGGGCGCGCAGCCGGGTGGTGGCCTGACGGGCCTGCTGTTCCTGCGGGGCCCTTTCCTTTTTCTCGCGCTGGGGCTCGCGCTCCTTCCTCACCACCCGCGGCTCGGGTTCTGGCTCCGGCTCCCGCTCGGGGCGCTCTTTCGGGCGGGCGGATTTCTGCAGCACCACCGCATCGGCCGGCGGCGGGAACAGCGAGTTCATGTCGGGCAGCGGCGCGAGTTCCGGCAGCGGCTCGGGCAGGACGATCTCCTCGGGTTCCGGTTCCGGTTCCGGTTCGGGCTCCGGCTCGGGTTCGGGTTCCGGCTCTGCCTCGGCCATGTCGGGCGTGTCGGCCTCGTCCAGCGGCGCGGCGGCCTGCGGGTCCGGGGCCAACTCGACGAAGACCGGATCGGGCAGGCCGGGCGGCGCCGCGGCCCTGGCGCTGTGCATGATCCACAGCGCGCTGCCCAGATGCGCGGCCAGCACCACCAGGGCGGCGCCGCCCCACAGCGCGCCCTCGCGCAGGACCGAGGGGGCGTTCCGGCTCATGGCTGCGACGCTCCGTCAGCGGGCGCGGCGGCCGGGGCCCGGGCGGTGCCGGCGGTTGCGG
>NZ_JAEHFP010000254.1 GCF_016446475.1 Paracoccus binzhouensis
TCGGCCGCAAGCCGCGCCTGCGCCTCGGCAAGACCGCCCAGCGTCCGCTCCAGCCCGGCCAGCGCCTGCGCCACCGCCCCGCGCTCGGCCGCCAGGGTCGCGCCCAGCCGGTCGCGGTCCGAGCCGAGCAGCCCGGCCATCTTCTCGACCCCCTCGACCAGCGACAGCGTGCGCTGGTCGGCGGCCGAGGCTTCCTCGTCGCGCAACTCGTCGCGCTGGCGGTAGAAATCCTGCAGCCCGGCCAGCTGCGCCTCGACCCGTTCGACGAAGCCGGCCAGCGCCGCCTCGCCCAGCCCCTGCCCCTCGGCGCCGCCCAGGCCGATGCGGGTAAAGCCCGACATCCATTCCTCGAGCTCGCGATAGAAGCGGTTCTGGCCATGGGTCACGAACAGTTCCAAGAGCCCGACCACCAGCGAGCCGGCCAGGCCCAGAAGCGAGCTGGAAAAGGCCGTGGCCATGCCGCCCAGCTGCGATTCCAGCCCGGTCATCAGCTTGTTGAACACCTCGATCCCGGTTTCGCCATCCTTGGGGGCCAGGGCGCGGATGGTGTCGACCACCGCCGGAACCGTGGTGGCGAGGCCGTAGAACGTGCCCAGAAGCCCCAGGAAGATCAGCAGGTTGGCCAGATAGCGGGTGATGTCGCGCGCCTCGTCGATGCGCGTTGCCACCGATTCCAGGATCGAGCGCGACGATTCGGTCGAGATCACGCCGCCCGCCGGCCCGCGCTGGCCCAGAAGCGCGGCCAGCGGCGCCAGCAGCCGGGGCGCCTCGTCCGGCCCGGCCGGTTCCGGCGCGCTGACGCCGCGCTCGGACGCGTTGCGGCGGCGCGCCGCGACTCGCTCGATCCAGCTGACCGACTTGACCAGCTCGGCCACC
>NZ_JAEHFP010000255.1 GCF_016446475.1 Paracoccus binzhouensis
CCGAGCGCGGCGAGGTGACAAAGGGCTCGATCAGCTATCGCGGCGAGCGGGTGCAGGACATGGACCCGGCCAGCCTGGTCAAGAAGGGGGGATACTGCCTTCCGTTTGAGACACGAAAACTTATCCGGGAGGAGAACGTTGAGGATGAGACGTTCAGGTTAAAGGTCAGTGATATATTTCGGCAGAGGGCATCCAAGTCTCTGATCGGAGACACTGATAATTTGCCGAATACGGAGCAAGTGGTCGAGGTTTGCCATAAGGCAATTCACCAGATGTTCCACGCGCAGGGACTCGAGATGGCAATGTTCATGGAAAATGAACTGGAGAGCCGACGCGAATCCGAGCTTCCAGCCATTCAGGATCACGTCCATCGGGCCATGGAGAAGCTGAATGTAAAGCCCAAGGTGGAGAATCTTATCGGCGGAGCAGCACTTTCTGTTCTACGTGGAGTATTATACGAGAGCACGGCAGAAGAGCGCCAGTATTTTCGGAAGCTGTGTCGAACCTACATCTTACTCTTCATGCTTGAAAGTGAGCCGAGAATTGTTGAATACTTTCGGGGGATGATCTCGAACTTCAACCTTTATATCGGTTCCGATCTGATTGCCAGGTGTCTTTCAGAGCACTTGCTTTCCAAAGATGGTCAGATAACGAAGAACGCGCTCAGTCTCATGAGAGACTCCGGGTCAAATCTGATTCTCACTGAGAAAGCGTTGAACGAGGTATGGCATCATCTTAAGGGAACCAACCTAGCACTACTTTGGCAGAAGTTTGTTGAGTATTTTTCGCCACTTCCTACGGCAGTGGGGACAGTTGGGCGGCGGCTGACTGAG
>NZ_JAEHFP010000256.1 GCF_016446475.1 Paracoccus binzhouensis
CCTCGCCCCGGCGCGCGGCCGACCGCGACTGGTGGCACGCCCAGCTTGCCGGCCTGCCCGAGGTCGCGGGCCCGGCGCCGGGCCGCGCGGTCAGCGGCCATGACTTCCTGCGCGATTCGCGCCGGTTGCCGCAGGCGCTGCTGGACCGGCTGGCCGCCTATGCCACCCGGCACCGGCTGGGCTGGCCGGATGTGCTGAACGCGCTTTGCGGCGCCTATCTGGCACGCTGGACCGGGGGCGAGGCGGTGATCGGCCTGCCCTTCATGGCGCGGATGGGTCGCAGGATCGCGCAGGTGCCCTGCATGGCGATGAACGTGCTGCCGCATCGGCTGCGGCTGGACGAGGACGCGCCCCTGCCCGAATGGCTGGCCGCGCAGTCGAAAGCCATGGCCCAGGCCCGCCGCCGCGGCCTCTATCGCAGCGAGCTCTTGCGGCGCGAACTGGGGCTGGTCGGGGGCACGCGGCGGCTTTACGGCCCGCTTGTGAACGTGCAGCCCTTTGACAGGCCGCCGGAATTCCCGGGACTCGACTGCCGGCTGCACATCCTGGGTGCCGGGGCGGTGGACGACCTGACACTGACCTTCCGCGGCGACCCGGAAGCGGGCATGACCTTCGAGGTGGACGCGAACCCGGCGCTCTACCCCCTCGACGAGGTGCGCGGCCATGGCGACCGGCTGGCGGCGTTCCTGGCCGCGGCGCTGGCCGCCGGCACGCTGGCCGAGGTGCCGACCGCCAGCCCCGCCGAGATCGCCGCGGCAAGGGCGCGGGCCGAGGCGACCCGCC
>NZ_JAEHFP010000257.1 GCF_016446475.1 Paracoccus binzhouensis
GGTTCTGTCGCAAAGCTTCTTGGCCCTCGCGATTTCCCTGTCGGTCGCCTATATATTTTTCCTTCCAGAAGCTGCGCAGGTGAGGGCAAGATGATCGATTTCAAGGGTGTGCATCATCCGAAGTCGGTGATCCTGTATGCGGTTTTCTTCTACCTCCGCTACGCAGTCTCCTATCGCGACCTGGAAGAGATCATGGCCGAACGCGGGGTGAGGGTCGACCACGCAACGCTGAACCGCTGGGTCGTGAAATTCTCTCCGCTGATTGCCGCCCGGGCACAAGCCAGGAAGCGGCCGACGGCCACTTCCTGGCGGGCGGACGAGACCTACATCAAGGTGAAGGGCAAATGGACCTATCTCTACCGGGCCGTGGATCGTGACGGTCAAACCCTTGATTTCATGCTATCCAAGCGTCGGGACCTGGCCGCAGCCCGGCGCTTCTTCAGGCAGGCAATTGCCGCTCATGGCGTGCCCGACCGGGTCGTGATCGACAAGAGCGGTGCCAACCTCGCGGGTTTGCAGGCCGTGAACGCGATTCTGAAATTCACCGGCGACGGGCGCATCATTCAGGTGCGGCAGGTCAAATATCTGAACAACATCCTTGAGCAGGACCACCGCTTCATCAAGCGGATCACAAACCCGATGATGGGCTTCAAGGCGTTCCACTCGGCGGCAGCGACCATCGTCGGCATCGAGACCGCACACATGATCCGCAAAGGCCAGATCCCGGCCAATGGCACTACGCCGTTTCAGACCTTCGCGGAACTCGCGGCATAAGTCTG
>NZ_JAEHFP010000258.1 GCF_016446475.1 Paracoccus binzhouensis
ACCCGCTATGACCGATGCCCCAAGGTCTTCCTCTCAGCCATCGCCCTCGCGGCTCTCGTCATCTATTGGTTATGAATCCTGACCCTAGTTGGCCGCAATCTTTTCCTCCCGAAGTGATTTCCAGATCTGCGTGCGCAGGTGGACGAAGGACTCGGTGTCCATGACGTCCTCGATCCGTTCGAGATCATCCCATTTCTCGCTGGTGCGGATGGATTTCACGTCGATGACTTCCTTGATCCGGCCCGGCCGCCGGGTCATGATCGCCACCCGATCGGCCAGATAGACGGCCTCTTCCACGCCATAGGTGATGAACAGCACGGTGCGGGGCTGCACCCGCGCCAGGCGCACCAGTTCCTCTTGCATGACCACGCGCGTCTGCGCATCCAGCGCCCCGAAGGGCTCGTCCATCAGCAGCACCGCCGGGTCCAGCACACAGGCCCGCGCGATCGCCACCCGCTGCTGCATCCCACCCGAGAGCTGATGCGGAAAGGCGGTCGCGTGGCTTTCCAGGCCCATCAGCGACAGCGCGCCTTGCACCAGGCCCTTGCGTTCGGCCTTGGGGACATTCTTGTTGCGCAGGCCGAACTCGATGTTCTCCGCGACGGTCTTCCAGGGAAACAGCGCGAATTGCTGAAAGACTAGGTTGTGTTGACAAAAAGGATTCCCCTGCGCGTCTGGCTGTGATTCAAGATCATCTCTACGTGGGAGGTGACCTTGGCACGCA
>NZ_JAEHFP010000259.1 GCF_016446475.1 Paracoccus binzhouensis
GGTTGGCGGTGTGGGTCTGCTCATACATCACAGCTACCACCCTGGATTCACGATCTGAATCCCTGACGGGATTTGTGCAACAGAGCCCCCCGGACGACTACTATGCACAATCCGCCGAGAACCTGCGCCGGTCGCTGGACCGGCTGGGCCTGGCGCATGAGATAATCGAGGTCGAGAAGGCCCCGGGCGAGGAATGGCTGGAGATCTGCCGCAGGAAGATCCCCTTCCTGCATTCGGTCTGCGAACGGAACCCGCGCCGCAAGGTGTTCTGGATCGACGTCGATTGCGACATCGACTACCTGCCCGATTTCGTCTCGGGCTTCTCGGCCGATATCATCGGTTTCCAGCGCGGCTTCGGCCATCCCATGCGCATCGGCTATGCCAACAGCGCCCGCTTCTGGGAGCCCTGTTTCTGGGGCATCAACACGACGCCCGCGGCGCGCGCCTATATCCGCGACGCGCGCGAGGCCTGCGACAGCATGCGGCTGCGCGCCACCGACGATTTCTTCTTCGAGGAAGCCTGGCGCAAGAATGCCGACCGGCTGACCTTCCAGATGATCCCCTCCTCGATGCTCCTGGGCCGCGCCGACCTGCCCGAGACCGGGCGGCGGCCGTTCTTCTATTTCGGCTCCAGCGGCAATGTCGCCACCTTCAAGGGCCAGGCAGCGCAGCACGACCGCAGCCGCCGCGCGGCCGAGCCCCGCGGCGCGGCCGGCGCCCGCTC
>NZ_JAEHFP010000026.1 GCF_016446475.1 Paracoccus binzhouensis
ACCGCGCCCGCGTCGTCTGGCCGCGGCCCCCGTGGTTGCCAGCGATGCCGCGCCGCGCCCCGCTGCTGCCGAAACCCGCCCGGCCGAAGCGCCGGCCCCCGCTCCCGCCCCTGCCCAGGTCGCCTCGGGCGCCTCGCTGGTGCAGATCGGCGCCTTCGACAGCGACTCGCTGGCCAAGGGCGAATGGAACCGCGTCTCGGACAAGTTCGGCGCGCTCTTCTCGGGCAAGGCGATGGTGGTGCAGGAGCACAAGGCCAACGGCCGCACCTTCTGGCGCCTGCGCGCCGCCGGCTTCGCCTCGCGCGACGAGGCGCGCCGCTTCTGCGCGGCGCTGATCGCCGAAGGGGTGGACTGCATCCCCGCCACCGCGAAATGAGCCGCTGAGATGACCGGCGCCACCATTCTCGGCGGCATCGCCGGCCCGGATCTGGACCGGGCCGAGCGGGATTTCTTCCGCGCCGCCGATCCCTGGGGCTTCATCCTGTTCGCCCGCAATGTCGACACGCCGGACCGCCTGCGCCGGCTGACCGCCGAATTGCGCGAGACGGTGGGCCGGGACGCCCCGGTGCTGATCGACCAGGAAGGCGGGCGGGTGCAGCGCATGCGCGCCCCGCACTGGACCGACTGGCCGGCGCCGCTGGACCAGGCCGGGCGGGGCGAGCGCGCGATCTGGCTGCACCATCACCTGCTGGCGCAGGAATTGCGCGCCGTCGGCATCGACGCCGATTGCGCGCCGGTGCTGGACATCGCCCGCGCCGACACCCATCCCTTCCTGAAGAACCGCTGCTTGGGCGCGGATGCCGATACGGTGATCCGGCTGGGCCGGGTCGCGGCGCAGGCGATGCTGGCCGCGGGCGTGCTGCCGGTCGTCAAGCACATGCCGGGCCATGGCCGGGCGCGGGTGGACAGCCACAAGGACCTGCCGGTGGTCGAGGCATCGCTGGACGAGCTGCGCGCCACGGATTTCGCCCCGTTCCGGGCGCTGGCCGACCTGCCCATGGCGATGACCGCGCATATCCGCTTTACCGCCATCGACGATGCGCCCGCCACCGCCTCGGCCGCGGTGATCGAGCTGATCCGGCGCGAGATCGGCTTTGACGGGCTGCTGATGTCGGACGATATCGGCATGCAGGCGCTGTCGGGCAGCCCGGCCGAACGCGCCGCCACCACCATCGCCGCCGGCTGCGACCTGGTGCTGTCCTGCAACGAGACCCTGGCGCAGATGGAAGAGATCGTCTCCGCGGCCGGAACCATGAGCCCGCGCGCCCTGGTGCGGGGGCAGGCGGCGCTGGCCCTGCGCCGGGCGCCGCTGGCCGGGGACACCGCCGCGCTGCGCGCCGAACTGGCGGCGCTTGGCGGGTTGGCGGCCTGATCGGTTGACTAAACCCGGCCCATGGCCGATTCTGCGCCGACCCCCTTGCCCGGAAGCGTCATGACCAAGGTGCCCTATCTGACCCCCGTGCCCGCCCCCGATTCTGCGCCGCATCTGCCGGGGCTGGCACCGCAGCCGACGGCCGAGCGCCGCGCCGAGGAGGTGCTGGTCGTCGACGTCTCGGGTTTCGAGGGGCCGCTGGACCTGCTCTTGACGCTGTCGCGCACGCAGAAGGTCGATCTGATGCAGATCTCGGTGCTGGAGCTCGCCGACCAGTATCTGGCCTTCGTCGAGGAGGCGCGGGCGCTGCGCATCGAGCTGGCGGCGGATTACCTGGTCATGGCGGCCTGGCTCGCCTATCTGAAATCGCGCCTGCTGCTGCCGCCCGATCCCGAGGCCGAAGGGCCCTCGGCCGAAGAGCTGGCGGCGCATCTGGCCTTCCAGCTGGAACGGCTGAACGCCATGCGGGAGGCGGCGGCGCGGCTGATGGCCCGCGACCGGCTGGGGCAGGACCGCTTTGCGCGCGGCGCGCCGGAAACCGTCGCCCGCCAGCGCCAGGTCGCCTGGCAGGCCGGGCTGATCGACCTGATGCGCGCCTATGCCCGGCTGCGCACCCGCGACGAATTCCGGCCCTATGCCTTCGACCGCCGCGACGTCTTCACCATGGAACAGGCGCTGGACCGGGTGCGCGGGCTGATCGGCTTTGCCGGCGACTGGACCGCGCTTGCCGCCTTCCTGCCCGAGGGCTGGGAGGCCGATCCGCAGCGCCGCCGCTCGGCCACCGCCGCGACCTTCGCCGCCACGCTGGAGCTGGCGCGGCAGGGCGCGGTCGAGATCGCCCAGGCCGGCACCTTCGCCCCCATCACCATCCGCAGGCGCCCGCAATGAGCCAGGACGAGACCGCCGCCGCCGACCCGCAGCGCTTCCCGCCGCCACCGCTTTCCGAGCAGGAGCGCATGGTCGAGGCGATCCTGTTCGCCTCGGCCGAGCCGATGGGCACGCGCGAGATCGCCGCGCGCCTGCCGGCGGGCTGCGATGTGGCCGAGGCACTGCAGGCCCTGCGCGGCCGCTACCAGGGGCGCGGGGTGCAGCTTGCCCGCGTGGGCGACGCCTGGGCCTTTCGCACCGCCGCCGACCTGGGTTTCCTGATGCAGGAAAGCGTGGTCGAAAGCCGCCGCCTGTCGCGCGCCGCGACCGAGACCCTGGCGATCATCGCCTATCACCAGCCGGTCACCCGTGCCGAGATCGAGGAGATCCGCGGCGTTGCCGTCAGCCGCGGCACCCTGGACCAGCTGATCGAGCTGGACTGGGTCCGCATCGGCCGCCGCCGCCAGACCCCCGGCCGGCCGGTGACTTTCGTGGTGACCGAGACCTTCCTGGATCATTTCGGCCTGGAAAGCGCCCGCGACCTGCCGGGCCTGGCCGAGCTGCGCGCGGCCGGCCTGCTGGAATCGCGCCCGCCGGGCGAGGGCATGGCGCCCGGCCTGTTCCGCGACGACGACGGCGGGGATTCGGCGGCCATGGCCGAAGATTTGTTCGAGGATGAATGAGGAACTGAGCCTAACCCGATGAACATGAACCAGTTCATCAACATGCTGGTTCGCATGGTCACCAATCGGTTGCTGAACTGGGGCATCCGCCGGGTGAACGCGCCCAGGCCCGGCACCCGACAGAGCCCGCAGCAACGCGCCCGTGACAAGGCCGCGCGCGAGGCGGTGAAGCGCGCCCGGCAGGCGGCTCGGATCGCCCGGCGGATGCGCTAGGGGGCGCTGCCCCCGGGCGCGCTGGCGCGCGCCTCCCCCGGGGTATTTCCACAGCGAAGAAGCGCCGGCGGCCGGCCGCGACTCAGGCGAATTGCTTGGCGAGCTTCAGCCCCTGGCCCTGATAGTTCGAGGCAATGCCGCTGCCATAGAGCCGTTCGGGCCGGGCGGCCATGCGCTCATAGACCAGGCGGCCGACGACCTGGCCATGTTCCAGCGCGAAGGGCGCCTCGTGGCAGCGCACCTCGAGCACGCCGCGCGCGCCCTGGCCCGCCGCGCCATGGCCGAAGCCGGGGTCGAAGAAGCCGGCGTAATGCACCCGGAACTCGCCTACCATGGCCAGATAGGGCGCCATCTCGGCGGCGTAATCGGGCGGGATCGCCACCGATTCGCGGCTGACCAGGATGTAGAAGGCACCGGGGTCGAGGATCAGCTGGCCGTCGCTGGTGCGCAGCTCGTCCCAGAAGTCGCGGGCCTGGTAGGCGCCGATGCGGTCGAGGTCGATGACGCCGCTATGCGGGCGGGCGCGATAGCCGACCAGGTCGCCCGATGCGGGGCGCAGATCGACCGAGAAGCCCAGGCCGTCGTCGATCAGCGCCTCGCCCGTCACCAGCGGCTCGGCCGCGTGCAGGGCGCGCAGCTCGGCATCGCTCAGCACCGCCTGGCCCTGGCGCAGCCGCAGCTGGTTCAGCCGCATCCCGGGCCGCACCAGCACCGAGAAGCTGCGCGGGCAGATCTCGGCATAGATCGGGCCGTCATAGCCCTCGGGCAGGCGGTCGAATTCGGTGCCCTCGTCGGTGACCAGCCGCGTCAGGAGGTCGAGCCGCCCGGTCGAGCTTTTGGCATTGGCCACCGCGTCCAGGCCCTGGGGCAGCGACAGCCGCTCCATCAGCGGCACCAGGTAGACGCAGCCCTTTTCCAGCACCGCGCCATCGGTGAGATCCATGCGGTGCATCTCGAAATCCCTGAGCCGGTCGCTGACCCTGCGCCCGCGCCCGGCCAGGAACGAGGCGCGCAGCCGCCAGGCCGTCGCGCCCAGCCGCAGGTCGAGGCTGGCGGGCTGGACCTGTTCGGGCAGGATCGGCTGGTTCGCCGCGATGGCACCGCTGGCAATCAGCTGGCGCAGGGACGAATCGGGAAGCACACCGTTCACGCGAAACCCTTTCGGCAAAAGGAAACGCCCACCCCCGGACGGGGATGGGCGTTTTCGGAATGGTCGGGCCGGCGAGATTCGAACTCGCGGCCTTCCGCCCCCCAGACGGACGCGCTAACCAGGCTGCGCCACGGCCCGACGAGGGGCATATAGAGCGAAGCGGGCCGCCAGCACAAGGGGCGAAGCACGGAAATTTCGGCGAGAATCTCGATTGCCGTGGACAGGCTGCGGCCCGGGGCGGGAAGCGCATCCGCCATGCGGCCTAGCGGGCGTCCTGCAGCGCAGTGCGCAGGTCTTCGGCCTGGGCAGGCAAGGACCGGCCCTGCAATTCGCAACCGCGCAGATTGGCCGCAGCGGCGGCGAGGCGGCCAAGCCAGCCGGTCGCCGGCGGTGGTTCCAGACTGGCGAAAAGCGGCAGCGATTCGGGCTGCCAGGAAGCGCTGCGCATTGGGCGGGGTGGTTTCGCGACCGAAGCGGCGGGCAGGGCGGAGCCACCCGCCTCGAGCATGATCTCGGATTGCAGGCCAGGGATGGCCAGACGCACGGCCGGGGTGCGGGCGGGACGCTCGGTGGCGGCGCCCTCGGCCAGGGTCTCGCCCAGACGGGCGGCGCCGATCTGGCGCAGGCCGGCGCCGCGGTCGGCGGCGATCAGCCGCTTGGCGCCGCGGATGCTCAGTCCTTCCTCGCGCATCACCTGGCAAAGCCCGGCGGCCAGGCGCACGTCGTCGGGCCGGTAATAGCGACGCCCGTCGGCGCGCTTCACCGGCGAAAGCTGCGAGAATTGCGTTTCCCAATAGCGCAGGACATGCGGTGCGACGCCCACGAGGCGCGAGACCTCTCCGATGGAACGAAAGGCGTCGGGGGATTTGCTCATCAGCCCTTGCGCCTGTTCCCGGCGGCCACGCGGTCCTTCATCAGATGCGAGGGGCGGAAGGACAGCACCCGGCGCGGCGTGATCGGCACTTCTTCGCCGGTCTTGGGGTTGCGGCCGATGCGTTCGTTCTTGTCGCGCACCGAGAAGGTGCCGAAGGAGGAGATCTTGACCTGCTCGCCGCGCACCAGCGCGTCCGAGATATGGCCGAGCACGCTTTCGACAAGTTGGGCCGATTCGTGGCGGGAGAGGCCCACCTCACGGAACACCGCCTCGGCCAGGTCCATGCGGGTCAGGGTAGAGTCGCTCATCTCGGAAACCTCTTGAATGGTGGGAAGGATGATTTCTTTACGGCGCCAAGTCAACAACCCCGGCCCGATTCCGTTCCCGGGAGCCGCGATTTTGTTCCGCGTTATTCGCGCCTTACCGGCAGGACACCGCGCGGATCGCCGCCGCTGCCGCTTGGATCGGCAGGAATTGCCCCCTATCTTGAAAGGGAAGGCACGGACGAAACGGGGATGTCATGGCGGGCGGCTGGGCACGCGACGACGCGGTGAACGAACAGATCGACGTCTCGACGCAGGAGGCGATCGAGCGGATGCGGCTGCGCAATGCGCAGCGCGTGGCCCGGGACAGCGCCGAATTCTGCGACGAATGCGACGAGCCGATCCCTGAGGCGCGCCGGCAGGCGATTCCCGGCGTCCGGCTGTGCGTGGACTGCCAGTCGGGACGCGACAAGGCCTGGCGGCCGGCAGCCGGGATCAACCGGCGCGGCTCGAAGGATTCTCAGCTGAAATAAGGGCTTACCAGCGCAGGACGACCGAGCCCCAGGCCAGGCCGCCGCCGATGGCCTCGGCCACCAGCACGTCGCCAGGCTTGAAGCGACCCTCGGCATCGGCCACCGACAGCGCCAGCGGGATCGAGGCGGCCGAGGTATTGCCGTGATCGGCGACGGTCAGCACCACCTTTTCCATCGGCAGGTGCATGCGCCTGGCGGTGGCCTCGATGATGCGCAGGTTGGCCTGGTGCGGCACCAGCCAGTCCACCTGCTCGGGCGCCAGCCCGGCCTTGTCCAGCGCCCGGTGGGCGGTGTCGGCCAGCTTCTCGACCGCGTGGCGGAACACCAGGTTGCCCTGCATGCGCAGATGCCCGGCCGTGCCGGTCGAGGCGACGCCGCCATCGACATAGAGCAGGTCGCGATATTGCCCGTCGCTGTTCAGGTCGGTGGCGAGGATGCCGCGGTCGGCCGGGGTGCCCTCGCCCTCGGCGGCCTCCAGCACCACGGCGCCGGCGCCATCGCCGAACAGCACGCAGGTGCCGCGGTCGGTCCAGTCCATGATGCGGCTGAAGGTCTCGGCGCCGATGACCAAGACCCGCTCGGCCAGGCCGGCGCGGATCATCGCATCGGCATTGGCGAGCGCATAGACGAAGCCGGCGCAGACCGCCTGCAGGTCATAGGCGAAGCCGCCGTGCATTCCCAGCCCGGCCTGGACCATGGTCGCGACCGAGGGAAAGGTCAGGTCGGGGGTCGAGGTCGCCACGATCACCGCGTCGATCCGGTCGGCGGCGATGCCGGCCTTGTCCAGCGCGGCGCGGGCGGCCAGGATGCCCAGGTCGCTGGTACGCTGGTCCTCGGCGGCGAAATGGCGCCGCTCGATCCCGGTGCGGGTGCGGATCCATTCGTCGCTGGTGTCCAGCCTGTCCTCGAACCAGCTGTTCTCGATCACGCGCTCGGGCAGGTAATGGCCGGTTCCCCGGACGATCGCACGCCGCATCAGGAGGCCTCGCTTTCCTTGCTGCCGTTGGTGTCGCCGCTGTCGGCATGGATCTGGGCCACGCGGGCGGCCAGCCGGTCCTGGAAGCCGGATTGCGCCAGCTGGAAGGCCAGCTTGATGGCTGCCGAGACCCCGGTCGCATCGGCCGAGCCATGCGATTTCACCACGGTTCCGTTCAGCCCCAGGAAGACGCCGCCATTGACGCGGCGCGGGTCGATCCGCTTCTGCAGGCGCTTCAGCGAGCCCATGGCCAGCAGCGCCGCGAATTTCGACAGGATGGATTTGGCGAAGGCTTCCTTCAGGAAGTCCCCGACCAGCTTGGCCGTGCCCTCGCCGGTCTTCAGCGCGACATTGCCGGTGAAGCCGTCGGTCACGATCACATCGACACGGGCCGAGGGCAGGTCGCCGCCCTCGACGAAGCCGACATAGTCGAAATTCGCCGCCTGCGCGGTGGCGGGCATCAGTTCATGCGCCTGTTTCAGCTCGGGCCGGCCCTTGTGCTCCTCGGTGCCGACGTTCAGCAGCCCGACGCGCGGCCGCGCCAGGCCGAAGCCGTTGCGGGCATAGGAGGCGCCCATCAGCGCATAGGTCAGCAGATCCTGGGCGTCGGCGCGGATGTCGGCGCCGACATCGAGCATGACGTTGAAGCCCTGCGGATTGCGCGACGGCCACAGGCAGGCAATGGCCGGGCGGTTCACGCCGGGCAGCTTGCGCAGCCGGATCATCGACAGCGCCATCAGCGCGCCGGTATTGCCGCAGGAGACGGCGACCCGCGCCTCGCCCTGGCGCACCGATTCGATGGCCGACCACATCGAGGTGCCTTCGCCCTTGCGCAGCACCTGGCTGGGCTTGTCGCCCATGGTCACGATGCCGGCGGCATCGCGGATGTCGCAGCGCGCGGCCAGATCCTGGCGGCGGCCGATCAGCCGCGCCAGTTCGGCCTGCGGGCCATGGACGATGAAGCGGATATCGGGGTTCCGGACGGCGCTTTCGGCGATGCCCGCGACCACCGCGGCCGGGCCGCGGTCGCCGCCCATCGCGTCAACCGAGATCACCACGCCCCCGTCGTCAGGGTTGCGCGGCAGAGTCCTGGAATCTGCCGAGACCATATCCGCGGTCAGTCCGCTCAGGCCGCGTCTTCGTCCAGATCGACCTCGTTGGCCTGCGCGACGACCTCGCGGTCGGCGTAATGGCCGCAGGAGGGGCAGACGTGATGCGGGCGCTTCAGCTCGCCGCAGTTCGGGCATTCGTTCGGGTTGCCGGCAACGAGCGCGTCATGCGAGCGGCGCATGTTGCGGCGGGACCGGGTAACTCGGTTCTGAGGGACGGCCATGTCTCAACCTCAAGGGGTTCGGGGGGCAACCCGGCAGGGCGGCCCCGGATTCTGATTTCGGTTCTGGGGCGGGGCATAGGCCAAGAGAGCGTCGGCCGCAAGGCGCGAAACAGGGCAGCGCGCACGGGGGCAACGGTCCGGGTCATCCCCCGCCGGTCGAATGAAGGCGGGAAAATAGCGGGTTTTCAGGTTTTCGCAAGGGAAAACTTGGCCGCGGCGCGAGGAAGGCGAAAGCGTCGCGCCGCGACGCTGCCTCCGGCGGGGGTATTGGGAAAACGGAAAGCGCCGGCCGGGGGTGCGGGCCGGCGCGGCGGGCCTAACGGCCCAGCTTGGCGTGGATTTCGTCCAGGTCGATCTCGTGCCGGGGAAACTTGTTGTCGGGATCGTCGAAGTCGTATTTGAACAGCTGGAAGTCCTTCTTGTAGATTTCCCAGATCAGGTGCCGCGACAGGTCGTCGAAATAGGCGCTGACCTTGTGGGCGCGCTTCGGCCCGTGGCCTTCGGATTCGTTGAACTTGGGCACCTCGTTCACGTCGAGCTTGACCGGCGTCGGCGCGGCGTCCAGCACCTTCTGCATGCCCTCGTTGAACTTCTCGGTGAAGAAGATCTGGTCGTAGCGGCCGCCGTTCACGATGAAGGTCGAGATATGGCCGGACATGGCCGACCAGTGGATGTCCGGCTCCATCGGACGGCGCCAGCGGATGGTGTCGCGCGCGAACAGCAGGAAGCGGCGGAAGCTGGCGATCTGGTCGAACTCGAAGCCGTTCTCGGGGCTGCCGACGTCGATGCCGTAGCGCTGGATCAGCTGCGGCACCAGGTTGCCGCGATAGCGCTTGCCGTTCCGCTGGATGCCGGCGATCTTGTCGAAAAACGAGGACAGGATGCGCGCATAGGGGTTGCGCACGCAGGTGAAGGTCAGGGACTTGTGGGCCTTGACGTTTTCCTCGATCAGCGGCTGGCTTTCCTCCTGGTTCCACTTGTGCAGGCCGCTGGTGGCATCGTGGATGTCGCCGTCGAAATAGCGCCCGTGGTCGGAATAGAACATGATCTGCCCGATCGAGGAGCAGGCGCATTTCGGGACCACGCGATAGACCATGCTCGCGCTTTCCGTCATCCAGGTGCCTGGAAAACCCATTCTCTGCCTTCCCCTTCAAATCTCTGCGCCCGGCCGGGACAAGGCACGCGCCCGGGTTGCCCGTCCAGCCAAAATCGGTAAGGACACAAAGCAAATCGGTGGCAGAGATTCAACCTGCTGCAGAGCGTTCCGGGCGCGGGTGGGACAGGATGGTGAATTAGCATGGCACGGATCGCCTTCATTCTGCTCTGCCACAAGGACCCGGAGGGGGTGATTGCGCAGGCGCAGCGGCTGGCCGCCTCGGGCGACTATGTCTCGATCCATTTCGACGGCCGCGCCAAGCCGAAGGACTTCGAGCGGATCCGCACGGCGCTGGGGGGCAATCCCTCGGTGGTCTTCGCGCAGCGGCGCTGGAAATGCGGCTGGGGCGAGTGGTCGCTGGTCGGCGCCACGCTGGAGGCAGTGCGCGCGGCGGTGGCGGCCTTCCCGCAGGCCACGCATTTCTACATGCTGTCGGGCGATTGCATGCCGATCAAGTCCGCCGAATACGCCCATGCCTTCCTGGACGCCGAGGATTGCGACTATATCGAGAATCTCGACTTCTTCGAGTCGGACTGGATCAAGACCGGCTTCAAGGAAGAGCGGCTGATCTATCGGCACTGGTTCAACGAGCGCAAGCGGAAATGGCTGTTCTATGCCAGCTACGACCTGCAGAAGCGCCTGGGCCTGAGCCGCAAGGTGCCGGCCGACATCCAGGTCATGATCGGGTCGCAATGGTGGTGCCTGCGCCGCCAGACCGTCGAGAAGGTGCTGGAATTCTGCGCCAGCCGCCCGGACGTGCTGCGATTCTTCTCGACCACCTGGATCCCGGACGAGACCTTCTTCCAGACCATCGTGCCGCATGTGGTGCCGCGGCGCGAGATCCGCGGCCGGACGCTGACCTATCTGGTCTTCACCGATTACGGCATGCCGGTCACCTTCTACAACGACCATTACGACCTGCTGATCGGGCAGAACTACCTGTTCGCCCGCAAGATCAGCCCCGAGGCGATCCGGCTGCGCGAGCGGCTGGGGGCGCTCTGGGCGGCTTCGGGGGTGCATTTCCCGATCTCGAACGAGGCGACCGGGCTGTTTCGCTTCCTGACCGCGCGGGGCCGGGTGGGCCGCCGCTTCGGCCAGCGCTTCTGGGAGACCGAGGGCAGCCTGGGCCGCGACAATACCCTGCTGCTGGTGGTGGCGAAGAAATGGCATGTCGCCAAGCGGCTGACCGCGGCGATCCGGCGGCACAGCACCATCCCGGCGGTGGATTTCCTGTTCAACGAGCTCGAGGCGCACCTGCCTGACCTGGGCGGGGTCGAGACCACGATCGAGAAGCGCGACCGGCATCGCCGCGCGCTGATCCGGCTGCTGTTCGAGCAGTTCGAATCGCATCAGCTGGTGATCTGCCTCGATCCTTCGGCGCTGCACCTGATCCAGGACCTGATGGCGGACAAGGCCGACACGAGGCTGCTGCTGATCGATTCGCAATTCGATGACGCCTACCTGCGCGGCCATATCGGCCGGGTCGGGCTGGCCGGGGCGCAGACCGCGCCCGAGGTGATCGAGCGGCTGCTGCCCACCGTGCGCGCCGACCTGGAGCACGAGGCCGAGCGGCTGCGCGACATGGATTTCGCCGCCTTCCATTCCATCGCCCCCTGGCGCTCGGCCGAGGAGAATGCCGTGCAGCTGGCGCGCTTCCTCGACCTCTTGCCCGATACGGCGCTGAAACTGGCCATGACCGAATACCTGTTCGACGATTGAGGAGAGAACCGCCATGCCCGCCACCAGGCCTGCCTATGACGACGGCAACATCTTCGCCCGCATCCTGCGCGGCGAGATCCCCAACGACACGGTGCTGGAGACCGAGCACACGCTGGTCTTCCGCGACATCCGCCCGCAGGCGCCGGTGCATGTGCTGGTGATCCCCAAGGGCGCCTATGTCAGCTATGACGACTTCGCGGCGAACGCCTCGGAGGCCGAGATCGTGGATTTCCACCGCGCCCTGGCCCGGGTCACGCAGGAGCTGGGCGTGGCGCTGGACGGCGGGCGGGGCTTCCGCGCCATCACCAATGCCGGGCCGGACGGGGTGCAGGAGGTGCCGCATTTCCACATGCACATCCTGGGCGGCAGGCCGATGGGCCGGATGGTTCAGCCGGCCTGAGGCGCCGGGCGCGAGGTCAGCTGGACGAAGACGTCCTCAAGGTCCGGCGCCTCGACCGCCACGTCGCGGATCGGCAGGCCGGCGGCGCGCAGCGCGTCGATCAGCCGGTCCGCCGGGATGCGCGAAGGCGCATAGCTGAGCGCAAGCCGGCCGTCGCCGCGCCGTTCGGCTCGCACGTCCTCGGGCAGGGCGGGCAGGGCGCGGGCATCGCCGGTATCGACCACTAGCGTCTTGGAATCGGCGCGGCCGAGCAGGGCGGCGGTTTCCTCGCAGAGGATCAGCGCGCCATGGTTGATGATGGCGATGCGGTCGCACATCTCTTCGGCCTCTTCCAGGTAATGTGTGGTCAGGATGATGGTCATGCCCTGGTCGTTCAGCCGCCGCACGTTGCGCCACAGCATCTCGCGCAGCTGGATGTCGACGCCCGCCGTCGGTTCGTCCAGCACCAGGATCTGCGGCCGGTGCACCAGCGCCTTGGCCAGCAGCAGCCGCCGCTTCATGCCGCCCGAGAGGTGGCGCGAATAGCTTTCCGCCTGATCCGTCAGCCCGACCAGTTCCAGAAGCTCGTCGGTCCAGCGCTCGCGCTTCGGCACGCCGTAAAGCCCGGCCTGCACCTCGAGGCTGGCGCGCGGGGTCAGGAACGGGTCGATGTTCAGCTCCTGCGGCATGACGCCGATGGCGGCGCGGGACTGGCGCGGGTTCACGTCCTGGTCGAAGCCCCAGATCGTCACCTGACCGGCGCTCTTGCGCACCAGCCCGGCCATGATGTTGATGGTGGTGGACTTGCCGGCGCCGTTGGGCCCGAGCAGCCCGAAGATCGAGCCGGCGGGGATCGACAGGTCCAGCCCCTTCAGCGCATGTTTCGCCGGCGCCTTGCCGGCCGCGGCATAGGTCTTGGTCAGACCTCTGATTTCG
Source organism: Paracoccus binzhouensis (assembly GCF_016446475.1). Classification (GTDB taxonomy): domain Bacteria; phylum Pseudomonadota; class Alphaproteobacteria; order Rhodobacterales; family Rhodobacteraceae; genus Paracoccus; species Paracoccus binzhouensis. The sequence goes on from NZ_JAEHFP010000026.1 coordinate 12,455, forward strand.
ATGGCGTTCGGACTGCTTGCGGGGGCTGGCATCGGCTCTTCGCGTTCATTATGATCGCCGCCGGTTTAACCGCGTTTGTCGTCAAAGCTCAAGGAACCGCCATGACCATCCCGGCCCCCGAGATCCAGACCGTCACCAGCTGGAAGGTCGCCTGCGACGGCGACGAGGCGCGGGGACTGGGCCATCCGCGCGTCTGGCTGGCCATTCCGCGCGACACCGGCTGGGTCGAATGCGGCTATTGCGACAAGCGCTTCGTGATCGACCGCGAACACGCGCACGAGGATCACTGAGGCCCGGCCGCGACGGCCCTTTCAGGCGGAAGCCAGGTGTCGGCCGGGGGCGCTGCGACGCCTCTGGCGGGGCTGTTTCGGCAACGGTGACTAGCCGGGCCGCGTGGCCTTGGCCCCGGGGCCGCTTCGTGGCATCAAGGCTGCCGAACGCAAGAGCAGGGGGTGCGCGCATATGACGGACGGATTCGGCAAGGGCCATCACCTGCACCTGATCGACGGCTCGGCCTTCATCTTCCGCGCCTATCACGCGCTGCCGCCGCTGACCCGGCGCTCGGACGGGCTGCCCATCGGCGCGGTGGCGGGTTTCTGCAACATGGTGTGGAAATATCTTCAGGACGGCAAGGGCGCGGACCAGCCCACTCATGCTGCGGTGATCTTCGACCATTCCGGGCGGACGTTCCGCAACGACATCTATCCGCTCTACAAGGCCAACCGGCCCGAGCCGCCCGAGGACCTGCGCCCGCAATTCCCGCTGACCCGCGAGGCGACGCGCGCCTTCAACATCGCCTGCATCGAGACCGAGGGCTTCGAGGCCGACGACATCATCGCCAGCCTTGCCTGCCAGGCGCGGGATGCGGGCGGGCGGGTGACGATCATCAGCAGCGACAAGGACCTGATGCAGCTGGTCGGTGGCGGGGTCGAGATGATGGACCCGATCAAGGGCAAGCCCATCGGTCCCGAGGAGGTGCGCGAGAAATTCGGCGTCGGCCCCGAGCGGGTTGTGGATGTGCAGGCTCTGGCCGGCGATTCCATCGACAACGTGCCGGGCGCGCCGGGGATCGGCATCAAGACCGCCGCGCAGCTGATCCAGGACTATGGCGACCTGGAAACCCTGCTGGCGCGGGCGGCCGAGATCAGGCAGCCCAAGCGCCGCCAGACCCTGATCGACCATGCCGAGCAGATCCGCATCTCGAAGCGGCTGGTCGAACTGGATTGCCGCATGGCGCTGGATTTCACCCTGGAAAGCCTGGAGATCCGCGAGCCTGATCCCGAGGCGCTGCTGGACTTCCTGACCCGGATGGAACTGCGCACCCTGTCGAAGCGGGTGGCCGAGCGCTTCGGCGCCGAGGCGCCGACCGTGGCCGAGGTGGCGGCCACGGCGCCGGGTGCCGAGCCGGCCGCGCCCGCCGCCGAACTGCCGGCCATCGACCGCAGCCTTTACGTCACCATCCGCGACGAGGCCGTGCTGGCCGAATGGCTGGCCGAAATCGCCGAAAAGGGCGTGGTCGCCATCGACACCGAGACCACCGGGCTGGACGAGATGCAGGCCGAACTGGTCGGGGTCTCGCTTTGCACCGGGCCCGGACGGGCGGCCTATCTGCCGCTGGGCCATGTCGATGGCGCGGCCGACCTGTTCGGCTCGGGCGCGCGGGCCGAGGGGCAGATGGGCTTGGACCGGGCGCTGGCGATGCTGAAGCCGGTTCTGGAAGATCCCTCGGTGCTGAAGATCGGCCAGAACATCAAGTACGACTGGAAGGTGCTGGCCCGTTACGGCATCCGCATGGCGCCGCTGGATGACACCATGCTGCTCTCCTATGCGCTGAATGCGGGGGCGCACAATCATGGCATGGACGAGCTGGCGGACCTGTATCTGGGCCATCGCTGCCTGCCGATCAAGGATCTGATCGGCTCGGGCAAGGCGCAGATCAATTTCTCGCAGGTGGCGATCGACAAGGCCAGCGAATATGCCGCCGAGGATGCCGAGGTGACCTGGCGGCTCTGGCATCACCTGCGCCCGAAACTGGCGCCGAACCATGTCACCACCGCCTATGAGCGGCTGGAGCGGCCGATGATCGCGGTGCTGGCCGATATGGAGATGGCCGGCATCCGCATCGATTCCGAGCATCTGAAGCGCATGTCCAACGCCTTTGCCCAGAAGATGGCGGGGCTGGAGGCCGAGATCCACGATCTGGCCGGCGGGCCCTTCAATGTCGGCAGCCCCAAGCAGCTGGGCGAGATCCTGTTTCAGCGCATGGGTCTGGCCGGCGGCAAGCAGGGCAAGACCGGCGCCTATTCGACCGGCGCCGAGGTGCTGGAGGATCTGGCCGCCGAGGGACACGAGCTGCCCGCCCGGGTGCTGGACTGGCGGGCGATCTCGAAGCTGAAATCGACCTATACCGATGCGCTGCCCCTGCATGTGAACCCCGAGACCGGGCGCGTGCACACCAGCTATTCCATCGCCGGGGCGCAGACCGGGCGGCTGGCCTCGACCGATCCGAACCTGCAGAACATCCCGGTGAGGACCGAGGAGGGGCGGCGCATCCGCGAGGCCTTCGTCGCCGGGCCGGGGATGCGGCTGGTCAGCCTGGACTACAGCCAGATCGAGCTGCGGATCCTGGCGCATGTGGCGCAGATCCCGGCGCTGAAGCAGGCTTTCCGCGACGGGATCGACATCCATGCCATGACCGCCAGCCAGATGTTCGGCGTGCCGGTCGAGGGCATGGATCCGATGATCCGCCGCCGCGCCAAGGCGATCAATTTCGGGGTGATCTACGGCATCTCGGGCTTCGGCCTGGCGCGCAACCTGCGCATCCCGCGCGCCGAGGCGCAGAGCTTCATCGACACCTATTTCGAGCGCTTCCCCGAGATCCGCGCCTATATGGACCGCACCGTGGCCGGGGCGAAGCAGGACGGTTTCGTGCGCACGCTGTTCGGGCGGCGCATCATGACGCCGGGCATCAACCAGTCCGGGCCGGCGGCCGGTGGCGCGCGGCGCGCCGCGATCAACGCCCCGATCCAGGGCGCGGCCGCCGACATCATCCGCCGGGCGATGATCCGCATGCCGGAGGCCATCCGGCACCTGCCGGCCAGGATGCTGCTGCAGGTGCATGACGAGCTGGTCTTCGAGGTCGAGGAGGCCGCGGTGCCCGAGCTGATCGAGGCGGCGCGCGGCGTCATGCAGGGCGCGGCCGATCCCGCGGTCCGGCTGGACGTGCCGCTGATCGTCGATGCCGGGCAGGGGCTGAACTGGGCCGAGGCGCATTGAGCGGCGGCGGTCGCGTGGGCTGCGCGGCCGCATGGGTATTTGGGGAACGAAGAAGCCGGCGAGGGAACGGGATGGGCCATTCGCATTCGCATGACGGCGGGCACGGCCATGCGCATCTGCCGGGCGGGGCGGGCGATGGCACCATCCTGGTCGCGGTTCTGGTCAACCTGGCGCTGACCGGGGCGCAGATCATCGGCGGCTATGTCGCCGATTCCACGGCGCTGATCGCGGACGGGGTGCACAATCTCTCGGATGCGCTGGCGCTGGTGCTGGCCTTTGGTGCCCGGCGGCTGGCGCGACGACCCGCCAGCCCCGACATGAGCTATGGCTGGGGCCGGGCCGAGATCGTCGCGGCCTTCGTCAACTACATCGCGCTGATCGCGGTCTCGGTCTGGCTGGGGATCGAGGCGCTGGGGCGGCTGGTCGAGCCGCCGCAGGTCGCGGGCGGGCTGGTGATGGCGCTGGCGGGCTTCGCGCTGCTGGTGGACATGGCCACGGCGGCGCTGGTCTGGCGCGCCTCGAAGGAAAGCGTGAACATCCGCGCCGCCTTCCTGCACAACCTGGCCGATGCCGCGGTCTCGGTTGCGGTGATCCTGGGCGGGGCGCTGATCTGGGCCTTCGGCTGGCAGATCGCCGATCCGGTGCTGACCCTGCTGATCTCGGCGGTCATCCTGTGGCATGTCGGGCAGGAGATCGGGCCGGTGATGCGCATGCTGATGCTGGCCGCGCCTGCCGGGGTGGATCACGCGGCGTTGGCCGGCGCCATGGCCGGCGTCGAGGGCGTGGCCGGGGCGCATCACCTGCACCTGTGGCAGATCGACGAGCGGCGCACGGCGCTGTCGGCGCATCTGGTCATGCGCGAGGGCGCCGATCCGGTGCTGGCGGTGCGCCGGGTCAAGGCCTTGCTGCGGCGCGATTTCGGCATCGACCATGCCACCATCGAAACCGAGCGCACGGGCGAAGCCTGCGGCGACGGCCAGGGCGGGCATCGTCCTTAGCGCCAAGCCGCCGCCGTTGGATCGCCGCGGTCAGATCGCCGCGGTCAGATCGCGGCGGAATGGCCCGAGGCCGCCATGTCGTAACCGTCAAACATCCGCGCGATCATCCGGGTCAGTGGCCGCCCGCCGGGGGTGATGCGCAGGCCCGAGGCGTCGACCTCGACCATGGCGCCGAAATGCGCGGCGACGGGGGTGAAGACCCGGCCCAGGCTTTCGGCGTCGAAACCGTGGTCGCGGATGAATTCCTCGGCCCGGATCTCGAAATCGCACATCAGCGCCTCGATCATCCGCGAGCGCCAGCGATCCTCGGCCGAGAAGGCATGGCCGCGCGTGGTCGAGAAGCGGCCGTCGCGGATCTTGCCCAGATGCGCGCCGGTGGCCGGGGCGTTCTGCGCATAGCCCTGCGGGAAGCGCGAGATCGACGAGGCGCCCAGCCCCACCAGCACCTCGGCCCGGTCGTCGGTATAGCCCTGGAAGTTGCGGCGCAGCAGCCCGGCCTTTTGTGCGCGGGCAAGCCCGTCGCCGGGGCGGGCGAAATGGTCGATGCCGATCTCGTCATAGCCGTCGGCCAGGAACAACGCGCGCGCGGTCTCGAACAGCTGCAGCCGGCCATGCGGGTCCGGCAGCGCCTCCGAGGGGATCATCACCTGGCGCTTGGCCATCCAGGGCACATGCGCATAACCGTAAAGCGCTACCCGGTCGGGCGACAGCGCCAGCAGCTTCTGCACCGATTCGGCGATGCGGCGCGGATCCTGATGCGGCAGGCCGTAAAGGATGTCTGCGTTCAGGCTGGCGATGCCGCGGTCGCGGATCATGTCCACGGCGCGTTTCGTCACCGCGAAGCTCTGCTCGCGGCCGATGACCTTCTGGATCTCGGGGTCGAAATCCTGCACGCCGATCGAGGCGCGGGTCAGCCCGGCCTCGGCCAGGGCGTCCATGCGCGCCTCGTCGATCTCGTTCGGGTCGATCTCGACCGAGAATTCCGCGCCCTCGGCCAGCGGGAAGCTGTCCAGCACGGCGCCGGCGACCCGCCGCATCATCCCGGCCGGCATCAGCGTCGGCGTGCCGCCGCCCCAATGCAGCCGCGACAATCTGACGCCGGGCGCCAGCGCCGCTTTCAGCATGTCGAGCTCGGCCAGCAGGGCCTGGGCATAGGCGCGCACCGGCTCGTCCGACTGCGTGCCCTGGGTGCGGCAGGCGCAGAACCAGCACAGTCGCCGGCAGAAGGGCACGTGCATATACAGGGAGATCGAGGCGCCGGCCGGGATCGCGGCGATCCAGTCGCGGAAGACCGGCTCGCCCACGGCGGTGGTGAAATGCGGGGCGGTGGGATAGCTGGTATAGCGCGGCACCCGCGCGTCAAACAGTCCCAGCCGCTCAAGTTGCGATTGCTGCTCCATAATGCTATATATGCTTGGAACCCGCGCCAGGACCTTGACCCAAATCAAATGCCACATGACGCCGCCATCTGCGCGACGCAGCAGCCCTGCGAGATCTGTCCCATCCGTTACCGAGCCGTCTGCGCGCATTGCGAAGGCGAGGAACTGGACGAGCTGGAAAGCATGAAATTCTACCGGCGCTATGACGCCGGGCAGGTGGTGACTTGGGCCGGAGACCGGATGGACTTCGTCGGCTCGGTCGTCGTGGGCATGGCCGGCCTGACCCAACAGCTCGAGGACGGGCGCACGCAGATGGTCGGGCTGCTGCTGCCCAGCGACTTCCTGGGCCGGCCGGGGCGCGAATTCGCGGCCTATACCGTCACCGCGACCAGCGACCTGATGCTGTGCTGCTTTCGTCGCAAGCCCTTCGAGAAGCTGCTGATCGACAATCCCCGCATTGCCAGCCGCCTGCTGGAGATGACGCTGGACGAACTGGACGCCGCCCGCGACTGGCTGCTGCTGCTGGGCCGCAAGTCGGCGCGCGAGAAGATCGCCTCGCTTCTGGTGATCCTGGCCCGGCGAGAGGCGGCGCTGATCAAGCGCCGGCCCGAGGGGCGCATCGCCCTGGAACTACCGCTGACCCGCGAGGCGATGGCCGATTACCTGGGGCTGACGCTGGAAACCGTCAGCCGGCAGATGAGCGCGCTGAAGCGCGAAGGGGTGATCGAGCTGGAGGGCAAGCGCCGGGTGATCGTGCCCTCGTTCCAGAAGCTGGTGCTGGAAAGCGGCGACGATTCCGATGGCGGTCCGCTGAGCTGACCGCCCCGAAGCGGACCGCCCCCGGAGGAATCCGGGGACGGTCCACTGCGCCGTTCAGCGTGCCATCAACACCGGCACCTCGGCCTTTTCCAGCATGTTGCGGGTCGCGCCGCCCAGGATCGCCTGGCGGAAGCGCGAATGGCCATAGGCGCCCATGACCAGCATGTCGGCGCCGATCTCGGTGGCGCGGCGGTTCAGGATGTCGCTGATCAGCGGCAGGGTGCGGGCCAGCACCGCGATCTCGGCCTTGACGCCGTGGCGGGTCAGCATCTGGCAAAGCGCGCCGCCCGGGTCCGAGCGCTCGGGTCCGTTGGGCGAGGGGTCGATGACGGTGATCTCGACGCTTTCGGCCGCCACCAGCAGTGGCATGGCGCGGCGCACGGCGGCCATCGCCTCGTTCGACTGGTTCCAGGCGATCATGATCTTCTTGCCGAACGGTTCCTTCAGGCCGTCCGGCACGATGAGGACGGGGGCCGAGCCCTCGAACAGCGCCGCCTCGGTCACCGCCTCGGCATCGGGCGTCGCACCCTCGCCATATGGGCGATTCAGGACCACCAGGTCGGAATAGCGCGCCCGCATCCCCACCAGCGTCGACAGGCCGCCGACCTGGGCCACGGCCGAATCAACCGACCAGCGGATGTCCTCGGGGTTCAGCTTCTCGCGGACCTTCTCCTCCAGCTCGCTGGCGGCGGCCATCGCCTTGTCGATCGATTCCTGGAACACATAGGCCGAGGCGCCGGCATAGTAATAGCCGCTCTGCGTGTGATCGACGCCCATGCAGAACACGTCGAGATGCGCGTCCTCGCGCCGGGTCATCGCGACAGCGGCATCGAGCTGCTGATGCTGCGACATGTCGGTCAAGACGGTCAGGATGGTCTTGTAGCCCATTATCCTCTCCTTTCGGCGCCTTGCGCGCCTGTCGTCGCTCTCCGGATGCGGGATGGGCTGGCCGAGGCCGGCCACGGCATCCTGCCGGATACTCGGCGATTTTACACCTTATTAACGCATACCGATTGATACAGATCAAAGTCTCACAAAACCGTGTGACGGTAGAAGGGGCCATGTCGATCCGCATTCCCGGCGCAGGGCCATGCGATTCGCGGGCGGTCGGCACAGGATGAAGGACACGGATTTCATGTTGGATACCATCAAGCTGATCGCGCTTGGCACGATTGCGGTCCTGGCCGCTCTTGCCGCCAATTACGCGCGACCCGATGATCCCGCCTATATGGTGAATGCGCTGATCGTCATGCTGGCCGCGGGCTTCATGTTCCTGCGGGTGCTGCGCCAGATGGGCAATGGACAACCCTCGCTCGAACCGCATCCCGAGACGCAATACATGGACGGCGTGGTGCGGGCCGGGGTCATCGCCACCGCCTTCTGGGGCGTGGTAGGCTTTCTTGTCGGCGTGATCATCGCCTTCCAGCTGGCCTTCCCGGCGCTCAACCTCAGCGACTGGACCATGGGCTATACCAATTTCGGCAAGCTGCGGCCGCTGCACACTTCGGCGGTGATCTTCGCCTTTGGCGGCAATGCGCTGATCGCGACCTCGTTCTATGTCGTGCAGCGCACCTCGGCGGCGCGGCTCTGGGGCGGCAATGCCGCCTGGTTCGTGTTCTGGGGCTACCAGCTCTTCATCCTGCTGGCGGCGACCGGCTACATCCTGGGCGCCACCCAGTCCAAGGAATACGCCGAGCCGGAATGGTATGTGGACTGGTGGCTGACCGTGGTCTGGGTCGTCTACCTGGCCGTGTTCCTGGGCACCATCCTGAAGCGGAAAGAGCCGCATATCTACGTGGCGAACTGGTTCTACCTGTCCTTCATCGTGACCATCGCCATGCTGCATGTCGTCAACAACCTGGCGATCCCGGTCAGCCCCTTCGGCTCGAAATCGGTGCAGCTCTTCTCGGGCGTGCAGGACGCGATGACGCAGTGGTGGTATGGCCACAACGCCGTGGGCTTCTTCCTGACCGCCGGCTTCCTGGGCATGATGTATTACTTCATCCCCAAGCAGGCCGAGCGTCCGGTCTACAGCTACAAGCTGTCGATCATCCACTTCTGGGCGCTGATCTTCCTCTATATCTGGGCCGGTCCGCACCATCTGCATTATACCGCGCTGCCCGACTGGGCCTCGACGTTGGGCATGGTGTTCTCGATCATCCTGTGGATGCCCAGCTGGGGCGGCATGATCAACGGGCTGATGACGCTCTCGGGCGCCTGGGACAAGCTGCGCACCGACCCGATCATCCGCATGATGGTGGTGGCCGTCGGCTTCTACGGCATGGCGACCTTCGAGGGGCCGATGATGTCGATCAAGGCGGTGAACTCGCTGTCGCATTATACCGACTGGACCATCGGTCACGTGCATTCCGGCGCCCTGGGCTGGAACGGCATGATCACTTTCGGCGCGCTCTATTACCTGACTCCGCGGCTCTGGGGTCGTGACCGGCTCTATTCGACCGCGCTGGTCAGCTGGCATTTCTGGCTCGCCACCATCGGCCTGGTGCTCTACGCCGCCTCGATGTGGGTCTCGGGCATCATGGAGGGGCTGATGTGGCGCGAAGTCGACAGCCAGGGTTTCCTGGTCAACGCCTTCGCCGACACGGTCGCCGCGAAATTCCCGATGAACGTTGTCCGTGGCCTGGGCGGGGTGCTCTATCTCAGCGGTGCGCTGATCATGTGCTACAACCTCTGGGCCACCGTCGCCAAGCAACCCAAGACCCAGGCGACCACGGTCGCGGTCCCGGCAGAGTGAGGACGGATCATGGCCATTCTTGAAAAGCACAAGGTCCTTGAAAAGAACGCCACGCTGCTGCTGGTCTTTTCCTTCCTCGTGGTGACCATCGGCGGCATCGTCGAGATCGCGCCGCTGTTCTACCTGCAGAACACCATCGAGAAGGTCGAGGGCATGCGCCCCTATACGCCGCTCGAGCTGAAGGGCCGCGACATCTACGTGCGCGAGGGCTGCTATGTCTGCCACAGCCAGATGATCCGGCCGATGCGCGACGAGGTGGAACGCTACGGCCATTACAGTCTGGCGGCCGAGTCGATGTATGACCACCCGTTCCAATGGGGGTCCAAGCGCACCGGGCCGGACCTGGCCCGCGTCGGCGGCCGCTATTCGGACGAATGGCATATCGACCACCTGACCGACCCGCAGGCGGTGGTGCCGGAATCGATCATGCCGAAATACGGCTTCCTGCACGACCGGATCATCGACGCCTCGAACATGGAGCAGCGGCTTTCGACCGACGCGCTGGTCGGCGTGCCCTACAGCGAGGAGATGGTGACCAATGCCGTCGCCGACTTCCGCGCCCAAGCCGATCCTGATGCCGATGCCTCGGGGCTGGAAGAGCGCTATCCCGGCGCGCAGCAGCGCAATTTCGACCGCCGCCCCGGCGTGTCCGAGATGGACGCCCTGGTCGCCTATCTGCAGGTGCTGGGCACCATGGTCGACTTCTCGACCTTCGAGCCCGATCCGAACCGCTGAGGCCCGCCATGGACAGCTATTCCTTCCTGCGCGAACTGGCCGACAGCTGGGTGCTGCTGCTGCTGGTGCTGTTCTTCCTGGGCACGGTGCTGTTCGCCTTCCGGCCCGGCTCGCACCCGCTGCACCGCGATGCCGCCGAGAGCATCTTCCGCAATGAGAAAAAGCCCGCCGCCGCGAGCCAAGAGGAGGTCGAGTGATGGCCGACACCGATGACGAGCACACCAGCCCCCAGAATCCCGACAACCGCATCGGACTGGAACGTCTGGCCGCGGACGAGAAGCACAAGGCGCAGATCGCCGCGCATCCACCCGAGGGACCCGAGAGCGAGCCGTTGCACAAGCCGGTGCCCCGCCCCGGTGCCACCCGCGTCGTCCGCGACCGCAAGGGCGCGCGCAAGGTGGTCGAGGTGCCCTCGACCGGCCATAGCTGGGACGGGATCGAGGAATACGACAACCCGCTGCCCCGCTGGTGGCTCTGGACCTTCTACGCCACCATCGTCTGGGGACTGGCCTATGTCGTCGCCTATCCGGCGATCCCGTTGGTGAACGGCGCCACCCAGGGCCTGTTGGGCCAGAACTACCGTGCCGATGTCGCGGCCGAGATCCAGCGCTTCAACGAGGCCAACGCCCCGATCCAGGCCAAGCTGGTCGAGACGCCGCTGGAGGAGATCGCCGGCGACCCGGAACTGGCGAACTATACCGCCAATGCCGGTGCCGCGATCTTCCGCACCTGGTGCGCGCAATGCCACGGTTCGGGCGCCGGCGGGGCTTCGGGCTATCCGACGCTGCTCGACAACGACTGGCTCTGGGGCGGCACGCTGGAGGAGATCCACACCACCATCCAGCACGGTATCCGCGATCCCAAGGACGAGGAGACCCGCTATTCCGAGATGCCGCGCTTCGGCACCGACGAGTTGCTGGAGAATGCGCAGATCGGCCAGGTGGTGAACCATGTGCTGGCCCTGGGCGGCCTGCCGCATGACCCCGCGCTGGCGGCCGAGGGCGAGACGGTCTTTGCCGACAACTGCGCGTCCTGCCACGCCGAGGACGGTACCGGCGACCGTGCCCAAGGCGCCCCGGACCTGACGGATGCGGTCTGGCTCTATGGTTCGGACCCGGCGACGATCACCCGGATCGTGCATGACGGCCCCTATGGGGTGATGCCGGCCTGGTCCGGGCGGCTGTCCGAGGCAGACATCCGTGCCGTGGCCTCCTATGTCCACAGCCTCGGCGGCGGCGAATAGGCCGCCGAGGCTCAGAAATCCCGAGATCCGCGGCCGGGCGACCGGCCCCGGAGGCACCGGCCCCCCGTCCTGTTCGCGCGTTTCCAGGGGGGCCGGTGCTCTTATGAAAGGCCAGGGCAGGGTCCGGTGCAAGCCGGCACCCCGCCTTTTGTCTGCGAGATGCGACAATGCGGCCCATGCCGCAGCGGTTTCGCCCCCGGTATAAGCCGACGCGCCCGCGCTTGACTCAGATCAATGCGCCCGCGCGGTCAGGTCCTATACCCGAGACACGCGAAACAGGAGCCAATCATGTCGAGTCCCGACATCGACCCGCCACGTCTATATGCCGCCCGAGAGCCGATCTTTCCGCGCCGGGTCAAGGGCTGGTTTCGCAACCTGAAATGGATCATCATGGCGGTGACCCTGGCGATCTATTACGTCACGCCCTGGATCCGCTGGGACCGCGGCCCCGGCATGCCCGACCAGGCGGTGCTGGTCGATCTGGCCAACCGCCGCTTCTATTTCTTCTGGATCGAGATCTGGCCGCACGAATTCTATTTCGTCGCCGGGCTGCTGGTCATGGCGGGGCTGGGGCTGTTCCTGTTCACCTCGGCCCTGGGACGGGTCTGGTGCGGCTATGCCTGCCCGCAGACCGTCTGGACCGACCTGTTCATCCTGACCGAGCGCTGGGTCGAGGGCGACCGCAACGCCCGCGTCCGGCTGTGGAACGCGCCCTGGGACGCCAGGAAGCTGCGGCTGCGGCTGACGAAATGGCTGCTCTGGCTGCTGATCGCGCTGGCGACCGGCGGTGCCTGGATTTTCTATTTCACCGACGCGCCGACGCTGCTGGGCAACCTGCTGGCCGGCCAGGCGCATCCGGTCGCCTATACCACCATGGCCATCCTGACCGCGACCACCTTCGTCTTCGGCGGCTTCGCGCGCGAGCAGATCTGCATCTATGCCTGCCCCTGGCCGCGCATCCAGGCCGCGATGATGGACGAGGACACGCTGACCGTCGCCTATCGTGACTGGCGGGGCGAGCCGCGCGGCAAGCTGCACAAGGGCGAAGCGACGAAATCCGACGGCGGCGCCAAGGGCGACTGCATCGACTGCATGGCCTGCGTCAACGTCTGCCCCATGGGCATCGACATTCGCGACGGGCAGCAGATGGAATGCATCACCTGCGCCCTCTGCATCGACGCCTGCGACGAGGTGATGGGCAGGATCGGCAAGCCGCGCGGACTGATCGACTACATGGCGCTGAAGGACGAGACCGCCGAGCGCGCCGGCGCCGTGCCCAAGCCACTGATGAAGCACATCCTGCGGCCGCGCACGGTGCTGTATTTCACGCTCTGGGCCGGGATCGGCGTGGCGCTGGTGGTGGCGCTGTTCCTGCGCTCGCCCTTTGATCTGAACGTGACGCCGGTGCGCAACCCGCTTTACGTCACCATGGCCGACGGCGCGATTCGCAACACCTATGCGCTGCGGCTGCGCAACAAGCAGGGGGATGCGCGCGACTTCACCGTCTCGGTCGCCGGCCCCGACGGCGCCGCGCCGCAGGGCGTCGGCCTGGCGCTGGAGGGCCTGCCGGGGGCCGCGGTCAGCGTGCCGGCCGACAGCACCCATACCCAGCGGCTCTATATCACCGCCGAAAAGGGCTCGGCCCTGGCCGAGGGTGGGCAGGCAGAGTTGACGCTCTGGGTCGAGGATGCCACCGATGGGCAGCGCGCCCATGTCGATACCGTCTTCCACGGAAGGAGCGAATGATGCCTCGCGAACTGACCGGCCGCCATGTGCTGATGATCACCCTTGCCGCTTTCGGCACCATCATCGCGGTGAACCTGTTCATGGCGGTCAAGGCGGTCGGCACCTTTCCGGGGCTCGAGGTCAGGAACAGCTATGTCGCCTCGCAAAGCTTCGACCGCGACCGCAATGCCCAGGCGGCGCTGAACTGGACGGTGACGCCCGATTACGACGGGCAGGAGCTGGTGCTGGCGATCCGCGACGGCCAGGGCAACCCGGCCCCGGTCCGCACGCTCGAGGTCACCGTCGGCCGTCCGACCCATGTGCGCGAGGATCAGCATCCGCAATTCACCTATCAGGGCGGGCTGTTCCGCGCGCCGCTGAAACTGGCGCCCGGTCTGTGGAACATCCATCTGACCGCCACCGCGCCGGACGGCACGCTGTTTCGCCAGCGCATCGACCATTATCACGGCAACCGGGTGAACTGAGATGTCGGACGCCGCCCTGCACGATCACGATGGCCGGCTCTCGGCCTGCCCGGCCTGCGACGCGGCGCCGCTGGCGCAGCGGATCGCCGGGGCCAAGGGTGGGCAGGCCGAGGTGATCCTGTCGCTGCCGACCATCCATTGCGCCACCTGCATCACCGATGTCGAGCGGGTGCTGAACCGCCATCCCGGCGTCCGCGAGGCGCGGGTCAACCTGACGTTGCGCCGCGTGACCGTGGACGCGCCCGGCCTGACGGCCGAGGAACTGATTCCCGTGGTCGAGAGCATCGGCTACGAGGCGCATGAGCTCGACCCCGCGGCGCTGTCGGCCAGCGCCGCCGACCGTCAGGGCCGCGACATCCTGATGCGCATCGGCGTCGCGGGCTTTGCGATGATGAACATCATGATCCTGTCGGTGGCGGTCTGGTCGGGGGCCGAGGACGCCACGCGCGACATGTTCCACTGGATCTCGGGCGCCATCGCCCTGCCGACCGTCGCCTTTGCCGGCCAGCCCTTCTTTTCCAGCGCCTGGCGGGCGCTGCGGCACGGGCGGCTGGGGATGGACGTGCCGATCTCGCTGGCGCTGGTGCTGGCCAGCGCCATCTCGGTCTACGAGACGCTGCATTCCGGCCATCACGCCTATTTCGACGCGGCGGTGATGCTGTGCTTCTTCCTGCTGATCGGGCGCTATCTGGACTATCGCACCCGCGCCGTCGCCCGCTCCGCCGCCGAAGAGCTGACGGCGCTGGAGGTGCCGCGCGCCTTCCGCATCACCCCGACCGGCGACGAGCCGGTGCCGGTGGCCGAGCTGCGCCCCGGCGACCTGATCCGCATCCGCCCCGGCGCCCGCATCCCCGCCGATGGCGAGATCGCCGAGGGCAGCAGCGAGATCGACCGCTCGCTCCTGACCGGCGAGAGCATCCCGGTTGCGGCCGGACCCGGCCTGGCGCTTTCGGCGGGCGAGGTGAACCTGACCGGGCCTCTGGTCATGCGGGTGACGGCGGCTGGGCGCGACAGTTCGCTGGCGCGGCTGACGGCGCTGGTGGCGGCGGCGGAATCGGCACGGGGCCATTACACCGGGCTCGCCGACCGCGCCTCGCGGCTTTATTCGCCGCTGGTGCATCTTCTGGCCTTCTGCAGCTTCCTTGGCTGGTATCTGGCGACGCGTGACCCGCGGCTGGCGGTGAACGTGGCGGCGGCGGTGCTGATCATCACCTGTCCCTGCGCGCTGGGTCTGGCGGTGCCGGCGGTGATCACCGCCGCCTCGGGTCGGCTGTTCCGGCGCGGCATGCTGATCAAGGACGGCACCGCGCTGGAACGCCTGGCCGAGGTCGATGCCGTGGTCTTCGACAAGACCGGCACCCTGACCATGGGCGTGCCGCAGCTGGTCTCGCTGGATCCGATCCCGATGGATGCCCGCCCGCTGGCGCTGGCGCTGGCGCAGGGTTCGAGCCATCCGCTGTCGCAGGCGCTGACGCAGGCGTTGCGCGAGGCCGGCACCGAGCCCGCCGCGCTGGCCGATCTGCGCGAGGTGCCGGGCCATGGCATCGCCGGGACCTGGCAGGGCCGCGCGGTGCGGCTGGGCCGCGCCGACTGGCTGGGGGCCGAGCATGGCGATGCGACCCTTTCGGCAAGCTGGCTGTCGCTGGGGCAGGGGGCGCCGATCCGGTTGGAGTTCTCGGACCGGCTGCGGCCGGGGGCCGAGGCCTGCGTGGAGCGGCTGCTGGGCTCGGGCCGCCGGGTGCTGCTGCTCTCGGGCGATGCCGCGCCCGTGGTCTGCGATCTGGCCCGGCGGCTGGGCATCGCGGAATGGCGCGCCGGCGTGACGCCGCTGGAAAAGGCGCAGGCGCTGCGCGATCTCGGCGCCCAGGGATTGCATGCGCTGATGGTCGGCGACGGGCTGAACGATACCGCCGCCCTGGCCGAGGCGCATGTCTCGATTTCGCCCGCCTCGGCGCTGGATGCGGCGCGCACCGCTTCGGATATCGTGCTGATGGGCAGTGATCTTGTTCCGGTGGCCGAGGCGCTTGACCTTGCGCGCAGCGCCAGGCGTCGGATCAAGGAAAACTTCGCCATCTCGCTGGGCTACAACGTGGTGGCGGTGCCATTCGCCATTGCCGGCTTCGCCACGCCGCTGATGGCGGCGCTAGCCATGTCGCTGAGCTCGATCAGCGTGACGCTGAACGCGCTGCGGCTGCGCTAGGAGGAAAAGAGCATGCAGATCCTGGGCATCCTGATTCCGGTTTCGCTGGGCCTGGGCGGGCTTGGCCTGCTGGCCTTCATCTGGGCGCTGCGCGGCCGGCAGTACGAGGATCCCAAGGGCGACGCCCGCCGCATCCTCAGTTCGGAATGGGACGACCATCCCAAGCCCTGACCGGGCCGCCGCCGTGCGCTGCAAAGGAAAGACTTCGCCCGACATGATGGCCGCCCGCTGACCGGGCCGCTGCAAAAGAAGAACCCCGGTCCTGCGGCCGGGGTTCGTGCAATGTGTCGATGGCGACCGGAATCAGGGCCCGGTGATCAGGGCCCGATCACCCGGCAATCCTGCTGGCGGGCGGCGATGCGGTCGCATGCCAGATCGGCCGTTTCCTTGGACATGCCGACGAAATTCGCCTCGAAGCCGCGCTTGGTATTGGCGACGCGGCTCAGCGCGCTGCCCAGCGATGCGCTTTCCTGCAGGGCGGTTCTCAGCAGCAGTTGCTCGGCCTCGCGCTGCGAGCGGAACAGGCCCAGCGTCACGCCCCAGTCCCCGCCGCCGGCGCTGGCTTCGCGGGTGACGATCTCGGTCGTCTCGGGCTCGCTGCCGGGCTCGGGCGCCAGCGAGGTAAGGATGATCGCGTCCGAGCGCGGCGCCGGTGCCGGTGCCGCGAGCAGGGCCATGCTTTCCGGCTGCGGCCTGGCCGTCTGCGCGAAAAGCGAAGGCGAGCCGGGATCGGCGGGCGCGGGGGGGGCGGCCAGGCTGGCCGAGCGGTCGTCGCGCGGTGCCGGGGTGGGGCGGGCCGAGCCGATCTCGCTTACGCTGCGATCGGCCGCATCGCCTTCCTCGGGGCGGGCTTCGGGACGGGCGGCGCGGGCCAGAACCTCGGGATCGACCGAGGCATTGGTGACCGTGCCGGTGCCCGGCTTGGGGCTGGGCCGGGCGCTGGCCGCAAGCGTGGTGCCGCGGCGTTCTGGTGCGGCAGCGGCCTGGGCCCGCGCCACGGCGGCGGAAATCGCCGCCGGCGTGACCACTGCGACGGTCGAGGCCCGCGCGACCGGCCGGTCCGAGGACGAGAGCCGCACGGTCGAGGCGCGGGAGGCGGTACCCGGCACGGTGCTGGCGACCTGCACGGTGCGACGCACCTTTCTTTCGGCCACGAAGACCGGAGGCGCAGGCCTTACCTCACGCACACGGCTGGGGGCCTTTCCGAATCCGGCATCCAGCAGCTGCGCCATCATGGCGTTGCGCTGCGCGGTCGAGGTGCCGCCCAGCACGGTGGCGACGATCCGCTTCGAGCCGCGCTTCGCCGAGGCGGTCAGGTTGAATCCGGCCGCCCGGGTATAGCCGGTCTTGATGCCGTCCGCGCCCTCGTAGCTGTCCAGGAAGCGCCGGTTGGTGCTGGAGACGGTGGCGATGCCCGTATCCGCCGAGCGGCGCGAGAAGATCGAGTAATATTGCGGGAAGTCGTAGAACAGCCGGCGGCCGAGAATGGTCATGTCGCGGGCGGTCGAATAATGCCCTTCGGTCGTCAGGCCGTTGGCATTGCGAAACTTCGTGTTGCGCATGCCGAGCGCCCTGGCCATCTGCGTCATCTGCGCGGCGAATTTTGCTTCGGAACCGGCCAGCCCCTCGCCGATCACCGTGGCGGCGTCATTGGCGGATTTCACCGCCGCGGCCCGGATCAGGTAGCGCAGCTCGATCCGCTGCCCGGCCTTGAGCCCAAGCCGCGACGGCGGCTGCGCGGCGGCGTGGCTGCTGACGAGGAACTTGCTGTCCAGCCGCACCTGCCCGCGCTCGATGGCGCTGAAGGCCAGGTAGAGCGTCATCATCTTGGTCAGCGAAGCCGGATGCAGCCGCGTATCGGCGTTGCGGGCATAGATCTCCTGCCCGGTTCGCGCATCCATGACGAAGGCCGCGAAAGGCGCTGCGGCCACGGCCAGGGGCATGGCCCAGGCAATTAGGATCATCAGTCCCAAGCGGACTTGTTTGGTGATTCTGCTCACGGTCCCGGTCTTTCTGCCTCTGAGGGCCCGTTCATTATGCGGACCCTTCGTTAATAAAAGCACAATAACACGGCTTTCTTCGCACGGAAACCGTAAGTTTGCAGGGCTTCCGGCGCAATCTTCCCTGGGTTGCGCAAGCTTGCGAACGGCTTTCGGACAGGGCGGCGGGGCGGGGGTTATCAAGCCCGGCGAAAACTCCTATATTCGGTCGCAGAACGTCCACATCCCGTCCACATCCGTTACAAGTGTCGTGACCAATCCGCTGATGACCAACCGACCCGGAGACCGCGACGAGGTCGAGCTCGGGGTGAAGACCCGTCCCCGCACGCAGCGGCCACCGATGTACAAGGTCCTGCTGCTGAACGATGATTTCACGCCGATGGAATTCGTCGTGCATGTGCTCGAGCGGCTGTTCAACATGAGCCACGCCCAGGCGATCGAGATCATGCTGACCGTCCATCGCAAGGGGGTGGCCGTGGTCGGCGTCTTCTCGCATGAGATCGCCGAGACCAAGGTGGCGCAGGTGATGGAACTTGCCCGCCGTCAGCAGCATCCGCTGCAATGCACCATGGAAAAAGAGTAGAAATTGGCTGGATCACGGCTGGAACTTGTCTTTGGCGGCACGCCGCCCGAAGGGCGCATGCTGCTTGTCGGCGCCGGCGCCGCGACCGATCTTGAGCCTTTCGACGCCGGCAGGACGCAGATCCTGCAGGGGTTTTATCCCGACCACAGCGCATTGAAGGCCCGCGGTTTCGATGCGGTGACCGAGGCGGCCGGCGATTTCGACACCGCGGTGGTCTTCCTGCCGCGCGCGCGGGCCGCGGCGCGGGCGCGCATCGTCGAGGCCGCCTCGCGGCTGGCGCCCGGTGCGGCGCTGTGGATCGACGGGCAGAAGACCGACGGCGTCGACGCGGTCCTGAAGGAGATGCGCGCGCTGGCGCCGGTCGAGGAGATCCATTCCCGCGCCCATGGCAAGATCTTCCGCGTGACCCTGCCCGCCGCCGGCTGGCTGCCCGCGGATTGGGCGGCAAGCGATCACGAGGCGGCGCCTGGCATGGTGACGCGGCCGGGGGTGTTCTCGGCCGACGGGCCGGATCCCGCCTCGCAGGCGCTGGCGGCGGCGCTGCCCGAGAAGCTGCCGACCCGCATCGTCGATCTGGGCGCGGGCTGGGGCTGGCTCTCGGCCGAGATCCTGAAGCATCCCGGCGTCGAGGTGCTGCATCTGGTCGAGGCCGATGCCGCGGCGCTGGATTGCGCGCGGCGCAACGTGACCGACCCGCGGGCGCGCTTCCACTGGGCGGATGCGCTGGACTTCCGCCTGCCCGAGCCGGTGAACGGCGTCATCATGAACCCGCCCTTCCACGAGGGGCGTGCGGCGGATCCCCGGATCGGTGCGGGGTTCATCCGTGCCGCGGCGGGGCTGCTGACCGGGGCCAGGCGGCTGTGGATGGTCGCCAACCGGCACCTGCCCTATGAGCAGGCGCTGCGGGATTGCTTCGCCGACGTCACGGAACTGGGCGGCGATTCCCGGTTCAAGATCCTGACCGCTTCGGGCGCGCGCCGCGCCGGGGCCGGTCGGACGCAGCCGAAAGGTGGAAGACGATGAGCCTGTCGATCCAGGGCAAGACCGCCATCGTGACCGGCGCCGCGCGCGGCATCGGCCTGGCCATCGCCCGGCATTTCGAGGAGGCGGGCGCCAATGTCATGTTCGCCGACAGCGACGAATCAGCGCTGGATGCCGAGCTGGGCGCCGAGGCCGCCGGCGACGGGCCGGTGCGCGCCTTTGCCGGCGATCTTGGCCAGAAGCTGACGCTGGCCAATCTGGTCTCGGCCACCATCGACGCCTTCGACCGGGTGGATATCCTGGTGAACGCGCATCGCATGGTGCAGGGCTGTGACCCGCTGGCGGTGAACGAGGACCAGCTGGGCGAGATGCTGCGTCAGAACATGATCTCGGGGCTGCGCCTGTCGCAGATGGTCGCCAAGCGCATGATGGCGCAGGCCGATGCCGAGGAAGCCGAGGCGATCCAGAACGGCGCCATTGTCAACCTGACCTCGCTGGCCGCCGACTGGCCGCAGCCGCAGATGCTGGCCTATTCCATCGCCAGCGCCGCGCAGGCGCAGGCGACGCGCTCGCTGGCCTCGGCCCTGGCGCCCCGGCGCATCCGCGTCAACGGCGTGGCCTTCGCCAGCATCATGTCGAACAACATGCAGCTGAAGCTGCGCGAGGATCCGGGCCTGCGCGACCGCATGGTCGCGGCGACGCCCCTGGGCCGCATCGCCGGCGCAGACGAGCTGGCGGCGACGGTGCAGTTCCTGGCCAGCGAGGCGTCGAGCTTCGTCACCGGCCAGATCCTGCGCGTCGATGGCGGGCGCAGCCTGGGCGATCCGCTGGCGCCGGGGGTCTACTAGGACCGCTCCTCTTCGGGATAGGCCGCCTTGCAGGCCTGGACCGCGGCGCGGGCGGAGGGCGCCAGCGCCTGCTTGCGGGTCAGCAGGTTGTCGCGCTTGCGGGTCTCGGCCGCCGGGTCGATCGGCACCCGGTAGCGTTCGGTATCTGTCACGTCGCGCATGCAGGAGCGATGGAGGATGCGAGCATTGCCCTCCTTGTCGCGCAGCACATAGGGGCAGGATTCCCATTCGGTGCGGGTGACGGTACGCTCCTCCCAGGCATAGCCGCGGGCCAGGTTGCCCTCGACCTCGGCCAGCAATCTCGAGATCGTGCGATATTCCCGGGTGTTGCGGCCGATGCACTGCTCCTGCGGCGTGCCGCAGCCTGCGACGACCAGGACAGGCATCAGGGCAAGCAGGATGTTGCGGGTCATGGCGGGGATCTCTAGTTGTTTCGCCGGAAGCATAAGCCTGCCCCCGCGGCAGGGCAATTCACGAATCCGGAGGCAAGCCCATGGAAATGCAGGACGAGCGACAGGAGGCCGCGGCCTGGTTCCGGGCCCTGCGCGACCGGATCGTCGCGGCCTTCGAGGCGCTCGAGGATCGCGGTCCCGGCACCGCCCCACCCGGCCGGTTCGAGATCCGCGAGACGAAGCGCGGCGAGGAGGGCGGCGGCGGCCTGATGTCGGTGATGCGCGGCGGCCGGGTCTTCGAGAAGGTGGGCGTGAACTGGTCGGCCGTGCATGGCGAATTGTCCGTCGCCGCCCGCCAGTCCATGGCGGCGCGCGGCGTGCCGGGGATCGGGGCCGACCCGCGCTTCTGGGCCTCGGGCATCAGCCTGGTCGCGCATATGCAGAACCCGCATGCGCCGGCGGTGCACATGAACACCCGCATGTTCTGGACCCCCGGCGCCTGGTGGTTCGGCGGCGGCGCCGACCTGAACCCCTGCCTGGAAGTTGCCGAGGACACCGCGCATTTCCACGCCACCCTGCGCGACGCCTGCGCCCCCCACGGCGCCGATTACTACGACCGCTTCAAGGCCTGGGCGGACGAGTATTTCTTCATCCCGCATCGCGGCCGGGCGCGGGGCGTCGGCGGCATCTTCTACGATGATCTCAACACCGGCGACTGGCATGCCGATTTCGCCTTTACCAGGGCGGTGGGCGAGGCCTTCCTGCCCGCCTTCCTGCCGCTCGCCGAAAAGCGCATGGCCCAGCCCTGGGGCGAGGCCGAGAAGGATGCGCAGCTGATCCATCGCGGCCTTTATGCCGAATACAACCTGGTCTATGACCGCGGCACCAAGTTCGGCCTGGCCACCGGCCACGACCCCGAGGCGGTGCTGATGAGCCTGCCGCCGCTGGCGAAATGGGTCTGATGCCGGGCTGGCCCGACCTTTACCTGATGCGGCACGGCCAGACCGAATGGAATGCCCAGGGGCGGATGCAGGGCCGGCTGGATTCGCCGCTGACGCCGCTGGGCCTGGCGCAGGCGCGGCGGCAGGGCTGGCTGGTGCGCGACCTGCGCGGCGTGGCGCGCTATGCCAGCACCGCCGGGCGGGCGCAGCAGACGGCGCGGATCGTCTTCGCCGGGCAGGACTTCACCAGCGACGCGCGGCTGCACGAGATCGACATCGGCGATTTCACCGGCCGGCTCTGGGACGAGCTGCGGGCCGAGCGGCCCGAGATCTTTGCGGGCGGCGGGCTGGACTGGTACGACCTTGCGCCGGGGGGCGAGCATTTCGCCGGGCTCGAGGCCCGCGTCCGGTCCTTCCTGCAGGAGCTCGACCGCCCGGCGCTGATCGTCACCCATGGCATCACCCTGCGCATGTTGCGGCTGGTGGCGATGGGACTGCCCCGCGAGCGCCTGGCCGAGATGCCGGTGACGCAGGGCGCGCTGCATCTCGTCAGCCGTGGCCGGCACCGGGTGTTCTACTAGGTGCGGGGCGGCAGGGGACGGGCCGGATTTCCGACCACGGTGGCATTGGGCGGCACGTCCCGCGTCACCACCGCGCCGGCCCCGACGATGGCGCCGTCGCCGATGGTCACGCCGGGCAGGACGATGGCGCCGCCACCGACCCAGACATCGTCGCCGATGGTGATGGGCTTGCCCCATTCCACCCCCGCCGCGCGGCTGGCGGCGTCACGCGGCCGGTCCTCGGTCAGCAGCTGCACGGCGGTGCCGAACTGGCAGCGCGCGCCGATCCTGATCTCGCAGATATCCATGAAGAAACAGCCGTAATTGACGAAGCAATCCGGCCCGAAATGGATATGCTTGCCGTAATCGACATGAAAGGGCGCGCGGATCACCGTGCCGTTCCAGGTGCCCAGCAGCTGGGTCAGGGTGCGGGCGCGGGTCTTGTCGCCGATGATCGTGGCATTGTAGTCGCGCATCAAGCCCTGCGCGACCCTGCGCATCGCCACCAGCTCGCCGTCGCCCGGTTCATAGGGGCGGCCGGCCAGCATGTCCTCATGCGCCGTCAAATGAATCCAAGCTCCAGTCGGGCTTCGTCGGACATCATGTCCATGCCCCATTGTGGCTGAAAGGTCATTTCGACATCCACTTGCTTGACGCCGGGCAGGGGCTCGATGGCATCGGCGACCCAGCCGGGCATTTCACCCGCGACGGGACACCCCGGCGCGGTCAGGGTCATGACGATGCGTACGGCGTTTTCCTGGCTGATGTCAATGGTATAGATCAGCCCGAGGTCGAAGATGTTCACCGGGATCTCGGGGTCGTAGACGGTCTTGCAGGCCTCGACCACGCTTTCGTAAAGCGGATGCTCGGTGGTTGACGGCGCGATCAGCGGATCGCCTTCCTTGAGGGTGTCTTCGGTCATGCGGCGCGTCCTGTCAAAAGCCTGTCCCGTATATAGGACCTGGACAGGGCAGGGTCCAGTGCGCTGCCTAGAAGCGGAAGTTCAGCCGCCGCGCCACGCCGATGCTGATCGAGGGCTGGTTGCGCGTCTCGACCAGCGGGCTGTCGCCGGCATCGCCCAGCAGCCGGCCATAGGTGACGCGGCCCATCAGCGCCGTGTCGGGCATGAATTCGTAGCGTGCCTCGACGCTGAGCCGGGCGATATAGGCGCCGCCGTCGGGATCATGGGCGCGGTGGCCGCTGGAAAGCGATTCGTCCGAGGTCACGCCGAAATAGGTGCCGGTGAAGTCGTCGCTGCCCATGCCCAGCTCGGCCCCGGTCCACAGCGTCAGCTTGTCGCTGGCCTCGAAGCGGTATTTCGCGCCCAGCTCGCCCACCACGCCGTGATGGCCGCCGAAGCCCTTGCGGATGGCGCCATAGCTGGTCAGCTCGCCCATGCGATAGGACAGCTTCACCCCGATCTCGCCGGCATAGCCGATGTCGTCCATGCCGCGCAGGTCATCGTAATCATCGGCGTCGCGCTTGCCGACATAGTTCAGCGAGGGCAGGATCGAGAACCCGTCCGGCTTGTCGCGGTCGGCATCGGCGTTGCGCAGGATGAACCAGGGCGAAGGGTCCAGGTTGTCCGAGCCCATGAATTCAGGGCTGTATTTCACCCCCAACCCCGCATCGACCGAGAATTCGTGCCCGGACAGCGACTGCGCCATGGCCGGCGCGCCGAGCGCGGTCGCAGAGAGCAGGGCGAATGCGATCATCCGGGTCATGGGCGAATCCTTATCGAACTTGTCGGAACCCATTGGGCGAAACCGGCCAGCGGGGCAAGTCCGCAATGCGCCGCAGGGGACGAAAAGCGGAAACGTGTGGCATTCAGGCGCGTTCCGCCGCCTCCAGCCGCTCCAGTGCCTCCATCCACAGCGTCTCGGCGCGCAGCATGGCCTCGCTGGCCTCGGCATGCTTGCGGCCCCAGGCTTCGGCCTTCTGCGCGTCGTCATAGGTCGCCGGATCGGCCATGATCGCGTCCAGCTTCTCCAGCATGGCGGACAGCTTCTCGACCCGCTCCTCGGCGCGCCTCGCCTCGGCGCGCAGCTCCAGGATCCTGTCGCGCCCGGGGCGTTTCGGCGCCGGCTTCGCCTCGGCTTTCGGCTCGGGCCTGTCCTCGCCGGCCAGCAGCATGCGGCGATAATCGTCCAGGTCGCCCTGCCACGGGCTGACCCCGCCCTGATCGACCAGCCACAGCCGGTCCGCCACCAGATTCAGCAGGTGCATGTCGTGGCTGACCAGCACCACGGCGCCGGTATAGTCGTTCAGCGCCTCGGTCAGCGCCTCGCGGCTCTCGATGTCCAGGTGGTTGGTCGGCTCGTCGAGGATCAGCAGATGCGGCGCGTCGATGGTGGCAAGCAGCAAGGACAGCCGCGCCTTCTGCCCGCCCGAAAGCTGGTTCACCTTGGTCTCGGCCTGGGCCTCCATCAACCCGAAGCCGGCCAGCCGGGCGCGCAGCTTCGCCGGCGGCTCGTCCGGGCGCAGCCGGCGGACATGGGCGATGGGGGTCTCGTCCAATTCCAGCTCATCGACCTGGTGCTGGGCGAAATAGCCGATGCGCAGCTTGCCGGATCGCGCGATCCGCCCCTCCATCGGCTCCAGCCGGCCGGCAAGCAGCTTCGAGAGCGTGGATTTGCCCTGGCCGTTGCGCCCCAGCAGCGCGATGCGGTCGTCCTGGTCGATGCGCAGCGCCAGCCGCCGCAGCACGGCCCGGCCGTCATAGCCCACCGTCACCCCGTCCAGCGAGACGATGGGCGGCGACAGCTGGTCGGGCTGCGGAAAGCCGAAGCGGTGGAATTTCGCCTCCTCCGGGGCGGTGATCGGCTCCATCCTTTCCAGCATCTTGATGCGGGCCTGGGCCTGCCGGGCCTTGGTGGCCTTGGCGCGGAAACGGTCGACGAAGCTTTGCAGATGCGCGCGGCGGGCGTCCTGCTTCTTCGCCTCGGCGGCCTGCAAGGCGCGTTTCTCGGCCCGGGTCCGCGCGAAGGTGTCGTAGCCGCCGGAATAGAGCACCAGCCGGCGCTCCTCGAGATGCAGGATATGGCCGACGGCGCGGTTCAGAAGGTCGCGGTCGTGGCTGATGACGATGACGGTATGCGGATAGCGCTGCAGATAGCTTTCCAGCCACAGCGCGCCCTCCAGGTCCAGGTAGTTGGTCGGCTCGTCCAGCAGCAGCAGGTCGGGCTGCGAGAACAGCACCCCGGCCAGCGCCACCCGCATCCGCCAGCCGCCGGAATAGTCGGCGGTCGGCCGTGCCTGGTCCTCGGTCGAGAAGCCCAGGCCGCGCAGGATGGTCGCGGCCCGCGCCTCGGCCGACCAGGCGTCGATATCGGCCAGGCGGGTCTGGATCTCGGCGATGCGATGGGCGTCGGTGGCATTGGCGGATTCGGCCAGCAGCGCGGCGCGTTCCGTGTCGGCCGCCAGCACCGTCTCCAGCACGCTGGTCGCGGTGCCCGGCGCCTCCTGCGCGACGCCGCCGATGCGGGCGCGGGGCGGCAGGGTGATGGCGCCGCCGTCAAGGCCCAGCTCGCCCCGGATCAGCCGGAACAGCGTGGTCTTGCCGGCGCCGTTCGGGCCGACCAGGCCGACCTTGTGGCCGTCGGGGATGGTGGCCGAAGCGTGCTCGAACAGCGGCCGTCCGGCGATGGAATAGGATATGTCGTCGATGCGCAGCATGGGCCACCGCATGGCGCAAGCCGCGGCGGGCGTCAATGCCGACATCAAGGGCCGATGCCAAGGTGCAAGCCGGGGCCGCGCCGGCTTTTCAAGCGCCGCGGCGCGTGTTAACGGGGCGCGGATTTCCTGGCCATTGCGGCCGGAACAAGGAAAAAGGACGACCGATATGGCCATCGAACGCACGCTCTCGATCATCAAACCCGACGCCACCAAGCGCAACCTGACCGGCAAGATCAACGCCAAGTTCGAGGATGCCGGCCTGCGCATCATCGCGCAGAAGCGCATCCACCTGTCGCCCGCCCAGGCCGGCCAGTTCTACATCGTCCACAAGGACCGCCCCTTCTATGGTGAACTGGTCGAGTTCATGGCCTCGGGCCCGGTCGTCGTGCAGGTGCTGGAAGGCGAGAACGCCATCGCCAAGAACCGCGAAGTGATGGGCGCCACCAACCCGGCCAATGCCGATGAAGGCACCATCCGCAAGGAATTCGCCCTGTCGGTTGGCGAGAATTCGGTCCACGGCTCCGACGCGCCGGAAACCGCCAAGGAAGAAATCGCCTTCTTCTTCTCGGGCCTCGAACTGGTCGGCTGAGCCCCGGCTTCTTCGTTCCCCAAATACCCAAAGGAAAGGGCCGCCCATCGAGGCGGCCCTTTCTCCTATTGCCGCCTCGCGGTCAGCTCGAAGCCGATCTC
Source organism: Paracoccus binzhouensis (assembly GCF_016446475.1). Classification (GTDB taxonomy): domain Bacteria; phylum Pseudomonadota; class Alphaproteobacteria; order Rhodobacterales; family Rhodobacteraceae; genus Paracoccus; species Paracoccus binzhouensis. Next base: position 38,740 of record NZ_JAEHFP010000026.1, read on the forward strand.
GACGCCGAATCCCACGGTGCTTTCATCGGCATAGCTCGCGCCGATACCGAAATCGCGGCGATCGACGCGCATCTGCCCCTTCGCCTGCGCCACGTCACCCTGAAGCGTCAGCTCGAAGGGCAAATCGGCCTCGACCGTCTGGCCGGCGATGGTCAGCCGGCCCTGCGCGGCATGCGGCTGGCCCTCGGCCGCGGGCGGCAGGATCTCGGCCTCGAAACGCGCGGTGGGATGGGCGGCGGCGTTCAGGAAATCCGGTCCCTTGGCCGCGTCGCTGACCGCGCCCAGCGTCAGCGAGGCGATGTCGACATCGACCGTCACCCGCCCGGTCTGGGTCTCCGGGTCATAGGCGATATCGGCCTGCCATTGCCCGAATTGCCCCGTGACCGTGTTGCCGGCCTGTATGACCTCGATCTGCAAAGCGCCCTGTTCGACCGCCCAGCCCGATCCGGCCGCGGCCGCAGGGGCGGATGCGGCGGCGGGCATCTCCTGCGCCTCCGGGGTGTCGGCCGGGATGAAGGCGACCCCCACCCAGATCGCCAGCCCCGCCAGGGCGGCCAGGACATGCGGCAGGAGGTGGGGCTGCGCGACCGGGGGCTCGGGCGCGCGCTCGGGATTGCCGGCCATGCGGCGCATGGTGCCGTCGCGGTCGATGATCGCGTGCTTCAGCGCCCCCGCGACATGCAGCAGGATCAGCCCGGCCAGCAGCCACCAGCCGAATTCGTGGAAGGCCGCGAAACGCCCGGACAGCGCCGCGTCCTCGGGCACCAGGGGCAGCCGCTGGCCAAAGGACCAGAGGATGCGGGCGAAGCCGCCCGGCGCCGCGGAATGCAGAAGCCAGCCGGACAGCGGCATGACCACCATGCCGATCCACAGCGCCCAATGCACCACCTCGGCGCCGAAGCTTTCCAGCCGCCGCTCGGGATGCAGCGGGCGCGGCTTCCGCTGGGTCAGGGTCCAGACGACGCGCAGGGCGGCGAGGGCCAGCGCCGCCATGCCCACGGTCTTGTGCACGGAATAGGCGGTGAAGATCGTCTGCAGCTGCGTTTCCCCGCCCTCGGGCAGGGTGTCCGCGTAAAGCCCGATGGCGATGGCGGCCAGGATCAGCACGGCGACCGTCCAGTGGAACATGCGGGCGACCCAGCCATAGGCGCGGGCGGTATTGCTGGCTTTCATCGGATTTCTCCCATCGCTTCGCGCCAATGGCGCCGGCAGAGCGAGACATAGGTTTCATTGCCGCCGATCTGCACCTGCGCGCCCTCGCGAAGCGCGCGGCCCTGTTCGTCCTGGCGCACGACCATGGTGGCCTTGCGCCCGCAATGGCAGATGGTGCGCACCTCGCGCAGGTCGTCGGCCAGCGCCAGCAGCGCCGCCGAGCCGGGAAACAGCCGGCCGCGGAAATCGACGCGCAGCCCGTAGCACATCACTGGCTGGCCAAGGTCGTCGGCGACGCGGGCCAGCTGCCAGACCTGCTCCTCGGTCAGGAACTGCGCCTCGTCGACGAAGATGCAGGCGGCGCCGCGGCCCCGGGTCTCGACCATGGCGAAAAGGTCGGCCTCGGAGGTGAACCCCAGCGCGGATTCGGCGATGCCGATGCGGCTGGCGATCCGGCCGGGGCCGGCGCGGTCGTCCAGCGCCGCGGTCAGAAGCAGCGTCGCCATGCCGCGCTCGCGGTAATTGTAGGACGCCTGCAGCAAGAGCGTGCTCTTGCCGGCATTCATCGTGGAATAATGAAAATAAAGCTTGGCCATGGCGGCAGATAGACGCGCCGGCCGGAAAGTCGCAAGCCGCCGCGATGTCGCGGCGGCTCACGTTTGCGCGTATCGTGGCCGGTTCAGGCCCGCTGCGCCGTTTTCGGTGCGCGCGACGGACGCCGGGCCGGGCGCTTGCGCGCCGCGCCCTGGGGCCGGCCGGCCGG
>NZ_JAEHFP010000260.1 GCF_016446475.1 Paracoccus binzhouensis
CGGCGGCCAGCCGGGCGGCTTCGGTCTGGGCGTCGATCTCGGCCCGCGCGCCGGCCACCGCCTGCTCGGAGCGCCGCAGCCGCTCGCGCTCGGCCGCCAGGTCGCGGTCCAGCGTGGCGGCACGGGCCTGCGTGCTGGATAGCGCGTCCGACAGCTGCGCCACCTGCCGGCCCAGCTGGTCCAGCTCGCTGTCCTGGGTGGTGATCTGGTCGCGCAGCACCGATTGCACCAGCAGGAAGATGGTCAGCACGAACATCATGACCATCAGGAGCGCGGTCATCGCATCGACGAAACCCGGCCAGATCGTGGCCGAGAAACGGTTGCCGCCGCCCCGGCTAAGTCCCATCGCCGCGCTCCAGGCTGCGGATGGCGCGGGTCAGCGCCGCCATGTCCTCGCGCAGCTCCGAGATCAGCCCGTCGCGGCCGCTGGCGGCTTCCTCGACCAGCCGGCCCAGCTGCACGTCGATCGAGCGCAACCGCATCCGCGCCTCGGGATCGTCGCCCGAGGCCGGGCGCTGCGCGCTCAGCTCGATGATGCGGTCCTGGCCCTCGGCCAGCCGCTCCAGCGCCCGGACCAGCCGGCTGTTGTCCGGCGCGGGGGCCGGCGTAGGCGCCTCGGCCAGCGCCACCAGCCGGTCCTGGCCCTCGGCCAGCCGCTCCAGCGCCTCGGCCATGGCGCCGTCCGGCGCGGGCTGCGGCATCTCGGCCAGCGC
>NZ_JAEHFP010000261.1 GCF_016446475.1 Paracoccus binzhouensis
CGCGCCGGGGCCTTCGCGGCGCTGGCCGGCGACCAGGCGGCGCTGCTGCGGCCCTTTGCCGCCCGCCATGCGGTGGCGCGGCTGCGCGTCGCGGTCCTGCCCGCCGCGATCCTGGCCTGCGCCTTTGCCGTTTCCTGGGCGGCGGGGCTGATCCTGCTGCTGGCCGGGCCGGCGATTCCGCTGTTCATGGCGCTGATCGGCCATGCCGCCGGCCGCGCCAGCCGCGCGCAGCTGGACGGCATGACCGACATGGGCGCGCTTCTGGCCGACCGGGTCGGGGCGCTGCCGGATATTCGCCTGCTGGGCGCCTCGGCGGCGCTGGCGGGGGATTTCGCCCGCGCTGCCGAGGGCTTGCGGCGCGCCGCGATGCGGGTGCTGGGCATCGCCTTCCTCAGCTCGACCGTGCTGGAGCTGTTCGCGGCGCTGGGCATCGCGATGATGGCGGTGTTTTGCGGCTTCTCGCTGCTGGGCGAGATCGGCTTCGGCACCTGGGATGGGCCGCTGACCGTTGCCCAGGCGCTGTTCCTGCTGCTGATCGCGCCGGAATTCTTCCAGCCGCTGCGCGAGCTGGCGGCGGCCTGGCACAACTGGGCCGCCGCCGATGCCGCGGCGCGGGCGCTGGCGGCCGAGCTGCGCGTGCGCCCGGTGATCGCCGGGCAGGGTGCGCCGGCG
>NZ_JAEHFP010000262.1 GCF_016446475.1 Paracoccus binzhouensis
GCCCTGGCGGCAGCCGCCGGAGGGCATCGACCGCCCGCGCTGGCGTCGCGACAGCCGCCGCATCCCGCGCGAGCAGCTGGCCCGCCTGGCCCGGCTGGCGGCGGCGCAGAAGCTGACCCGCAACAGCATCGCCATGGCCGTGGTGCTGGAGGTGCTGGCGCGCTGGACTCCGGACCTGGCGCCCTGCGTCGCGGTGCCGGTGGCGCCGCCGCCGGGCGGGGCGCTGGCCAACCGCTCGTCCTTCATCGCCGTCGATTATCGCGCCGACCGGGGCAGCTTCCTGGATCATGCCCGCCGGCTGCAAGAGGACCTGCTGGAGGGCATGGCGCATCCCGGCCTGTCGGGCATCGGCCTCAGCCGGCTGCTGCTGGCGCAGAACGGCGGGCGGATCGCGCTGCCGGTGGTGCTGACCAACGGCATGGGCTGGGACCGGGTGCCGGCCGATGCCGGGCTGCGGCTGGCCGACGGGCTGGTGCAGACCCCGCAGGTGGCGCTGGACCTGCGGCTGGCGCTGGACGCGGACGGCGCGCTGCTGCTGCAAGCCGATCACGTCGAGCAGGCGCTGGACCCGGCGATGGTCGGCGCGCTGCTGGACGCCGCCGCCCGCGCCTTCGCCGCCCTGGCGGGGCGGGACGCGCTGGCGCTGGCCGG
>NZ_JAEHFP010000263.1 GCF_016446475.1 Paracoccus binzhouensis
CCCTCGCAGCCGTCAACGCCATGATTTATATGCGAAATATCACGATTACGACAGCGAAATCAGCGACTTACTTGGAGAATGTGGGGTCTGTCCAGTAGAACGCCGATTCCAGCCTACCGTGTCATTTGCGACAGAACCGCCACAAGCGCTCGCGCTGCGCCGCGAGCCCAAGGCAAATGTCGGGCGCTACGACGATCTGCGGGCCCACAGCACCGGAGGCCGCCATGCGTCATGATCCCGCCAGCGGCGCCGTCATTATCATGCTTCGTAGCCTCAAGATGCATGGCATGGCGCAGGCCGTGACCGATTTGATCGAGCAAGGCGCGCCTGCATTCGAAGCGGCAGTCCCGATCCTAACCCAGCTGTTGAAGGCGGAGATGGCCGAACGAGAGGTTCGGTCGATTGCCTATCATATGAAAGCGGCACGCTTTCCGGCCTACAAAGACCTGTCTGGTTTCGACTTCTCAAGCAGCGAGATGAATGAAGCCACGGTGCGCCAGCTCCATCGATGCGAGTTCATGGAGGGGGCGCAGAACATCGTGCTCATCGGTGGGCCCGGCACCGGAAAGACCCATGTTGCGACCGCGCTTGGCATCCAGGCCATTGAGCATCACCGCCGCAAGGTGCGGTTCTTCTCGACC
>NZ_JAEHFP010000264.1 GCF_016446475.1 Paracoccus binzhouensis
GGGCGCCTCGGCCAACGGCTTTGCCGCCGCGGCCGGGCGCACGGCGGCGGGCGGCGCGCTGCTGGCCAACGACCCGCAATTCGCCCTGACCGCGCCGGGCCTGTGGTATCTGGCGCGGATCGAGTTGCAGTCCGGCGGGGTGATCGGCGGCACCATCCCCGGCATTCCCGCGGTGCTGTCGGGCCGCAACACCGGGCTGGCCTGGGGCATCACCCCGGCGCAGATCGACGACCAGGACCTTTATGTCGAGGAGGTGCAGCCCGGCGACCCTAACCGCTATCGCGGTGCGCAGGGCTGGACCGAATTCGCCACCCGGCGCGAGACCCTGCGCGTCCGTGGCGACGCGCCGCGGACCATCACCCTGCGCGAGACCGAGAACGGGCCGGTGATCCCGGCCGGGCATCTCGACCTGGCCACCATCCTGCCTGCCGGCCATGTCGCGGCGCTGTCCTGGACCGGGGGCTATGGCAACGACCGCAGCATGACGGCGCTGATCGGGCTGATGCGGGCGCCGGACCGGGCGGCGGCGGCGCGGGCGCTGCGCGACCTGATCGCCCCGGCCCTGATGGTGACGCTGGCCGACGGCCAGGGCGTGGGCCAGGTCATGGCCGGCGCCGTGCCGCGGCG
>NZ_JAEHFP010000265.1 GCF_016446475.1 Paracoccus binzhouensis
TGCGTGCCAAGGTCACCTCCCACGTAGAGATGATCTTGAATCACAGCCAGACGCGCAGGGGAATCCTTTTTGTCAACACAACCTATGGGTACGATACCGCACTTGGTCCAGATAATTGGCATTGCAATAACTATCTTCGGTGTGCTGGTCGGTCAGGGACGTTTCTCCACCTGGGTTTCGAAGACGGCCTCATGATCCGAGGATGGCAGCTTCCGCAAGGCGGTGGCTGCCATCGGCATTCGGGAAACTGCCGTTAGCAGCCGCATTTGTGATCCCGAGGTATCGCCTCGGAGCATCCGCTTCTCATCGCAGTAGCGGTGGCTTTCGGCCTGATGTCCCTGCTCTTGGGGGTGATCGGTGTCAATCGGCCGCATTTTTGCCCCCAATGCCCGCCATGTATGGGCGAGCGCGATCGCTCGTGCGGCCCACCCTTCAATCTACATGTCGGGTGGGCGTTGTTGCAAAACTCTGCGTGCCGCGGGATTCACGCGGCGGGGCTGGTAGAGTAAGCGTTTCGGCATGAGCAAGGGCTCTGTTGCATAACTCAGGTGATGGGCGCGGTTACCCCCTCCCCGGACAGACTTATCCTACAGCTTCCGTGACCGGGATGCCGA
>NZ_JAEHFP010000266.1 GCF_016446475.1 Paracoccus binzhouensis
CTCGCAGCCGTCAACGCCATGATTTATATGCGAAATATCACGATTACGACAGCGAAATCAGCGACTTACTTGGAGAATGTGGGATGAAAGCGACAATTTTCCCCAAAGCGCAGGATGGTGCCTCCAAGGTCTTTGACGGCACCCAGATCGCGCTGGAAGCGCCCAGTGTTGTCCAGCTGGCCATCGGACCCGAGCAGGTGCTTCGCTTTGATCGGGACGGCAGCGATCTGATCCTCGTTCTCAAGGATGGCACCCGGCTGGTCATCGCGGATTTCTTTGTCCAGGATGCTGATGGCCGCAACGATCTGGTCTTCGAGGATGGAAACGGCGTCACTTGGTGGGCGCAATACGGCGAGGAATGGACCGGCTTCGATATCGCCGAGATCGAGGACGCCCTCCTTGTTCCGCCGTTTCCGGTTGCCGCTCTGACGGGTCTTGGCGCGCTGGCGGGCGGCGCAGCCCTTGTTGTGGGCAGTGATGGTCCGGATTCCAACACCCCCGCGCCCAATACCCCGCCGGTGGGTGAGGACGCATCCGTGACCACGCCCGAGGACACGCCGGTCAGCGGCACCGTCACCGCGACGGATGTGGACGGCGACG
>NZ_JAEHFP010000267.1 GCF_016446475.1 Paracoccus binzhouensis
TGGCGGCCTCCGGTGCTGTGGGCCCGCAGATCGTCGTAGCGCCCGACATTTGCCTTGGGCTCGCGGCGCAGCGCGAGCGCTTGTGGCGTATCGATGAGCGGCTGTCGCGTTGCCTTTAAATCTGAGACGCGACGCTTTCGGCATCGAGTTTTGCCCTTAATTGCGAGATTTGGCTGTCATGGGGCCTTTGCTTCTCGCCCGCCTCTGCGCAATCTGATCAACTGCGGCAAGCAGACGTGGCTCCTTCTCGAAAGTGCGCAAAAGAGCAACCTTTGCATAGTCGTCGATGCCGGAGCTTGAGATGGCCGCTTTGATCAGTGGACGAGATTGGGCTGCATCAATGGCAGCAAGGCAAAACAGCCTCACTTCCGGTTTGTGGCTCTGAAGAGCAAACAACGGCTTCCCGTGGCAGCCCTTAAGTGACATGGCAAAGGTGACCGCGCGCATTGCGCGCCGAAGTTGCTTGGGGCCGCGCGAGCGCGCGGCGCACTCAAGCATCTCTGCCCCGCGGCGCGCTCGGTATATCAGTTTTCCAGATATTTGTTCCTCACGGAGTTTGCCAAGGGTCTGCACAAGTCTCGTCCCGCA
>NZ_JAEHFP010000268.1 GCF_016446475.1 Paracoccus binzhouensis
CACCACGCCATGCGCGGCCTTCAGTCCGGCAACCGCCTCCGCAACCCGTGACCGAACACCAGAAGCAAAAGCCTTGCCGTCGATGATCGTGCCGCCATTCCTTGCAGCCATGTTCATGTCCTTTCTCCCTTCAGGCGCCCGGCGGTTTCCCCGAGCGCATGCCAGAGCGCGCCGGCCAGGGACCGCATGCCGATCACCGCCAGCCGGTCCTCGGCCCGGCGGATCAGGAAGACGCTCATGTGATACAGGCCGGTGCGCGTGGCCGAGCCCGGCCCGAAGGCCGCGGCGTCGATGTTCACCAGCTTTTCCAGCAGTGCCCGGATCGGCGCCCCGCCGCGATCCGAGGCGATCTCGAACGCGGTCCAGCCGTCGGTCTGTTCGGTGACCGAGCAGCCCGGCGCCTCGGCTTCCAGCGAGGCAGCGAAATCCTCGGCGGCACGCTCCTCGGCCTCGATCATCCATTGGCCGGGGCCGATCCAGAAGGCGCCGACGCCCTGCCCCGCCTGCCAGGCGCCCGGACCCGGCAGCGCCAGGCCCAGCGGCGCGGGCTGCGCCGCGCCCCGGCGCAGCGCCAGCGAAGCCA
>NZ_JAEHFP010000269.1 GCF_016446475.1 Paracoccus binzhouensis
CTGCAGCCGGCTCCAGGGCTCGGCGGCCAGCCCCGCCAGCACGGCGCCGCGCAGCCCGGCCACGGCGCGCAGCGTGGCGTCATGGCCCAGCATCCGCTCGCCATAGCGGGCGACGGTGCGCAGCAGCGCCAGTCCGCGGACCGAGGCCGCCGGGCGGAACACGTCGAAGACCGCCCCGGCCCCGGCCAGCCCGGCAAGGGCCGCGGCGGCAATGAACCAGCCCGACAGGGCCAGCAGGCCCCAGCCCGCCAACAGCACGAGCACCGCCAGCGCCAGCGCCCGGCCGATGCCGCCTTCCGCCGCCATGACGCGCCAGACCCGCCGCATCACCGGCCCCCGATCCGGTATTCGCGGCCGAGGGCGGCGACCAGCGCCGGGTCATGCGTCGCCACGATCAGCCCGGCCCCGGCGCGATGCGCGGCCAGTAAGCCGCGCGTGACCTGCGCCGCCGTCGCCGCATCCAGGTCGGCCGTCGGCTCGTCGGCCAGGATCAGCGCCGGGCCACCATGCAGCGCCCGCGCCAGGGTCAGCCGCCGCGCCTCGCCGCCCGACAG
>NZ_JAEHFP010000027.1 GCF_016446475.1 Paracoccus binzhouensis
GCGCTGCTCGGCGCGGCGCGCTGGCTCGAGATCCTGCCGCTGGGGGCCGAGGTCGGCCGCGCGCTCGGCCTGCCGCTGGCGCAGGTGCGGCTGGGGCTGGTCCTGCTGGCGGGGCTGGCCACCGGGGCGGCGACGATGCTGGTCGGCCCGGTCAGCTTCGTCGGGCTGATGGCCCCGCACCTGGCGCGCAGCCTGGGCCTGGCCCGCGCCGTGCCCTTCTGCGCCGGCAGCTGGCTGCTGGGGGCGCTCCTGATGCTGCTTGCCGCCTTCGGGGCGCGCACCGCCAGCTATCCCTATGACCTGCCGCTGGGCCTGTTCGCCACGCTGATCGGCACGCCCTGGCTGTTCGTCCTGCTGATGAAAAGGACCGCCGCATGACGCTTTTCACGCTTTCGGGCGTCACCTATGACGTGCCGGGCCGCCGGCTGATCGAGGGGCTGGACCTGCAGATCCGCCCCGGCATGGTCACCGCCCTGATCGGGCGCAACGGCTCGGGCAAGTCGACGCTTCTGAAGCTGATCTCGGGGCAGAACCGGCCCTCGGCCGGGCGCATCGCCTATGCCGGCCGCGACCTGGCGGACTGGTCGCCGCGCGACCTGGCCCGCGACCTGGCCTATCTGCCGCAGGTCACGCCGCCGGCCGAGGGGATGCGGGTCGAGGAGCTGGTGGCGCTTGGCCGCTTCCCCTGGCGCGGCGCGCTGGGCCGCTTCCGCCCCGAGGATCACGCCGCCGTCGATGCCGCCATCGCCCGCTGCCATGTCGGCCATCTGCGCCATCGCCTGGTCGACACCCTGTCGGGGGGCGAGCGCCAGCGCAGCTGGATCGCCATGATGCTGGCGCAGGGCGCGCGCACGCTGCTGCTGGACGAGCCGATCTCGGCGCTGGACGTGGCCCATCAGGTCGAGGTGCTGGACCTGGTGCATGGCATGTGCCGCGACGAGGGGCTGTCGGCCGTCGTCGTGCTGCACGACCTGAACATGGCCGCGCGCTATTGCGACCATGTGGTGGCGCTGGGGGCGGGCCGGCTGCTTCTGGACGGGCCCATCGGCGCGCTGATGACGCCCAGGGCGCTGCTGGACATCTACGGCCTGGCCATGCATGTCGCTGCCCATGAGGGCCATGCCTTCGCCCTGCCGCGCTAGAACCCCGGAAGGATCACCGAATGCTGCGCAAGTTCCTGGCCTATTACAAACCGCACAGGCGCCTGTTCTGGCTGGATTTCGGCTCGGCCGTGCTGTCGGGGCTGCTGGAGCTGTCCTTTCCGCTGGCGATCACCCTGTTCATCGACCACCTGCTGCCGCTGGGCGACTGGTCGCTGACCATCGCCGCCGCCATCGGCCTGCTGGCGGTCTATGCCTTCAACACCCTGCTGATGGGCATCGTGATCTATTGGGGCCACATGCTGGGCATCGAGATCGAGACCGAGATGCGCGCCCGCGCATTCAGCCACCTGACCCGGCTGTCCTGGCGCTGGTATGACCGCGCCCGCACCGGCAAGCTGGTCGCCCGCGTCACCCGCGACCTCGAGGAGATAGGCGAGGTCGCCCATCACGGCCCCGAAGACCTGTTCATCGCCGTGATGACCTTCGTCGGGGCGCTGGTGCTGATGATCGCGCTGCATCCCACGCTGGCACTGGTGACGGCGGCGATCGTGCCGCTGACCGTCTGGCTGGTGGTGGTCTACGGCACCCGGATGACCAATACCTGGCGCCAGATCTATGCCCGGGTCGGCAATTTCAACGTCCGCCTGGAAGAGGCGATCGGCGGCATCCGCGTCGTGCAGGCCTTCGCCAACGAAGCGCATGAGGCACGGCTGTTCGAGCATGACAACCGCGCCTATCGCGCCACCAAGCTGGACGCCTACCGGATCATGGCGCTGTCCTCTGCCATCCATTACATGGGCCTGCGCTTCGTGCAGGTCGTGGTCATGGTCGCCGGCGCCGGCTTCGTGCTGCAGGGCAGCCTGACCACCGGCGGTTTCGTGGGCTTCGTGCTGCTGGTCGGCGTGTTCTTCCGGCCGCTGGAGAAGATCGCCGCGGTGATCGAGACCTATCCGCGCGGCATCGCCGGCTTCCGCCGCTACCTGGAGTTGCTGGAGACCGAGCCCGAGATCGCCGACGGCCCCGAGGCCGTTCCGGCGCCGCCGCTGGCGGGGCGGATCGCCTTCGAGAACGTCTGCTTCGGCTATGACCCGGCGCGGCCGGTGCTGCGCGGCATCTCGCTGGAGGTGCAGGCGGGCGAGACCGTGGCCTTCGTCGGTCCCTCGGGCGCGGGCAAGACCACGCTGCTGGCGCTGGTGCCGCGCTTCTACGAGCCCGATTCCGGGCGCATCCGCATCGACGGGCTGCCGCTGGACCGCATGACGCTGGACAGCCTGCGCGGCCAGATCGGCATCGTCAGCCAGGATGTGTTCCTGTTCGGCACCACCCTGCGCGAGAACATCGCCTATGGCCGGCTGGGCGCCAGCGACGACGAGATCATGGCCGCCGCCGAGAAGGCCCAGCTTGGCCCGCTGATCGCCGGCCTGCCCGAGGGGCTGGACACGCTGGTCGGCGAACGCGGGGTGATGCTGTCGGGCGGGCAGAAGCAGCGCGTCGCCATCGCCCGGGCCTTCCTGAAGAACCCGCCCATCCTGATCCTGGACGAGGCGACCTCGGCGCTGGACCGCGAGACCGAGCGCGAGATCCAGGCGGCGCTGGAGGCGCTTTCGGCCGGGCGCACCACCCTGGTCATCGCGCATCGGCTGGCCACGATCCGGGGCGCCGACCGCATCGTGGTGATGGAGGGCGGCCGCATATGCGAAGCCGGCGACCATCACGGGCTGCTGTCGCAAGGCGGGCTTTACACGCGGCTGGCGGGCTGACCTTCCGGTAGCTGCCCCGCCCCGTCCCGCCAAGGCGCCCGGCGGCGCGCGATTGCGGGGGCGATGCCGGTCGGGGCCGGTCAGGGCCGGTCAGGGGCACCCGTCCGGCCTGACCAGATCCACATGGCTGACGCCAAGCGCCTGCGCCAGTTCGTGCAGCGTGATGATGGTCGGGTTCCGCCGCCCTTGTTCCAGCCCGCTGAGATACTGCTGGCTGAAGCCGGAACGGGCCGCGACCTCTTCCTGGGTCAGGCCCTTTTCCCGACGCAGGCGTGCAAAATTCCGGCCGACCAATGCGCGCATGTCCATGCGCGGCAACATCGCGGTTTACATATTATAAGTTTATCAACTATAGTATGTTTCGTTGCTCCGGTATCGGGTTCCCTGGTCAAAGGCCCGGGGGAGGTGGCCGGCGACGATCACCGCCCCCGAGTGCTGCCGCGCCGGAACCGCAACCCGGCCGCCGATCCGACCATGACCCCGGCTCCGGCCCCGATCCTGGGGCGGCGCCTGCAGCGCTGCCTGCCCGCCCGTGCGGGTCCTGGCCGGTGTTGGGACGCTTCTTTCCAGAAATTAGAACAAAACCTATGAAATTATATAATTGTGAGCATGGTTTGGCTTGGATACCGTGTGGGGAACCGCCTGAGGAGGCTTGCGGCGGGGCAATATTCGGTCACCGTGCAGCGGCGCCGGGCGGCCGGTCGCGGGGGCGGTTGGGGAGGATGAATGCAGCACGCGGTGCGTCTGGACAATGTCGACATCAGTTTCGGAGCGGCGGGCAAGCCCCTGTTCCGTGCGGTCGCGGGCGCCGATCTGGGCGTTGCGACGGGGGAGTTCGTGGCCATCGTCGGGCCGACCGGCTCGGGCAAGTCGACCTTGCTGAACGCCGCCGCCGGCCTGCTGAAGCCCTCGGCCGGGACCGTCGAGATCCAGGGCCGGCCGCTGGAGGGGCTGAACCGCAAGGCGGGCTACCTGTTCCAGGCCGATGCGCTGATGCCGTGGAAGACCGCGCGCGACAATGTGGCCATCGCGCTGGAGATCGCGGGCCGGCCGCGGCGCGAGGCGCTGGAACGGGCCGAAGACTGGCTCGGGAAGGTCGGGCTGAAGGGGTTCGGGCACCGCTATCCGCACATGCTTTCCGGCGGGCAGCGCAAGCGCGTGGCCATGGCGCAGGTGCTGATCCGCGACCCGGAGATCCTGCTGATGGACGAGCCCTTCGGCCCGCTGGACGCGCAGACGCGGCTGATCATGGGCGACCTGCTGCTGGACCTGTGGCAGCAGGACCGCAAGGCGGTGATGTTCGTGACCCATGATCTCGAGGAAGCCATCGCGCTGGCGGACCGGGTGGTCATCATGTCGACGGGGCCGGAGGCCAGGCTGATCGGGGATTTCACCATCCCGCTGGCGCGGCCGCGGGACGTGTCCGAGATCAAGCTGTCGGCCGAGTTCCAGGAGCTGCACCGCGACATCTGGCACCTGCTGAAGGAGCAGGTGCTCAAGGCCTATGGCAACCAGAACCGGGAGGAGCGGGCATGAACAGAGCCGTCCTGACGACCCTGCAGGTCCTTGTGGCGGTCATCGCCGTCCTGCTGTGGTGGGTGATCACCCAGACCGCGATCCTGGGCGATCCGGCGCGGATCCGGTTCTTCTTCTCGACCCCCGCCGACGTGTTCCGGCAGATCCTCGCCTGGTTCGAGAGTGGCGAGATCTGGCGGCACCTGTGGATCACGCTGGTCGAGGCGGCGCTGGCCTTCGTCATCGGCGCGGTGGCGGCGATGATCGCCGGTTTCTGGCTGGCGCGCCGGCCGAAGCTGGCGGCGGTGTTCGATCCCTATGTCAAGGCCGCCAACGCCCTGCCGCGGGTGGTGCTGGCGCCGATCTTCACGCTGTGGTTCGGGCTGGGCATCTGGTCCAAGGTGGCGCTGGGGTTCACGCTGGTCTTCTTCATCGTGTTCTTCAACGTCTACCAGGGCGTGAAGGAGGTGAACCGCACCGTGCTGCAGAACGCCCGGATGCTGGGCATGTCCGAGCGGCAGCTGCTGCGCCATGTCTACCTGCCCTCGGCGCTGAGCTGGGTGTTCTCCTCGCTGCATGTCTCGATCGGCTTTGCGGTGGTCGGCGCGGTGGTGGGGGAATACCTGGGCTCGGCGGCCGGGCTCGGCTACCTGATCGCGCAGGCCGAGGGCATGTTCGACATCGCCGGGGTGTTCGCGGGGATGTTCGTGCTGTCGGCCTTCGTGCTGCTGATCGACTGGGGGGTGACGCTGGTGGAACGGAAGCTGCTGGTCTGGCAGCCCGACGACAATCATTGAAGGGAGGAGCAAAGATGACGATGCTCAGGACTATCCTTGCGGCGGCTCTGGTGGCGGGGGCGACGCCCGCGGCGGCCGAAACCGTCAAGATCGCCATCGGCGGATCGAGCTGCATCTGCTACATGCCGGTGGTGCTGGCCGAACAGCTGGGCCTTTACGAAAAGCACGGCGTCGATGTCGAGCTGGTGGATTTCAAGGGCGGCTCGGCGGCGCTGAAGGCGGTGATCGGCGGCAGCGCCGACGTGGTCTCGGGCTATTACGAGCACACGATCACGCTGGCGGCCAAGCAGCAGGAGCTGTCCTCCTTCGTGCTGATGGGGCGGCTGCCCGGCATCGCCGTGGCCGTGGCGCCCGGCAAGGCCGGCGAGGTCAAGACGATCAAGGACCTTGCCGGCAAGACGGTCGGGGTCAGCGCGCCGGGCTCCTCGACCGATTTCTTCCTGAAATACATGCTGTCGCAGAACGGGCTGGCGCCGGATGCGGCCTCGGTCGTGGGCGTGGGCGTCGGCGCGACCGCGGTCGCGGCGCTGGAGCAGGGCCGCATCGACGCGGTGGTCACGCCCGACCCGGCCATCACCCAGCTGCAGCACCGCCATGCCGATCTGCCGGTGCTGGTCGACACCCGCAAGGCGGCGGATACCCATGCCCTGTTCGGCGCCGACTATCCCGGCGCGGCGCTTTACACCCGCACGGAATGGCTCGACCAGCATCCCGAAGAAGCCCAGGGGCTGGCCGCGGCCATCGTCGAGACGCTGCAATACATCCACGCGACCCCCGCCGAGGAGATCGCGGCGAAGATGCCGCCCAACCTGGTCGGCGCCGACCCGAAGGTCTATGTCGAATCGCTGAACAACAGCATGGAAATGCTGTCGGAAACCGGGCTGGTGGATGCGAGGGGCGCCGAAGCGGTGCAGGCGATGCTGAGCTTCAACCTGCCCGAGGTCGCCGGCGCCAGGATCGACCTGGGCAAGACCTATACCAACGCCTATGTCGAAAAGCTCTCGGCGCAGCAATGAGCCGGTGAAACCGATCCGAAAGCCCCGTCCGCCCGGACGGGGCTTTCGTCATTCCGCCTCGATCAGCCTTGCCGGCCAGATGCCGTTCCGGACGGCGCGGACGATCAGGTCGCGGATCAGGCCGCGGATGGTTTCCAGCGCGATGGTCGGCGGCCGGTCGGTCTGCTCGCACAGGTAAAGCGTCCTCGTCAGCGTCGGCGAGACGATCGGCCGCCAGTGCAGACGGCCGGAGCGGATCTCCTCGCCCATGAACAGCGTCGTGCCGATGGTGCAGCCCAGCCCCTCGCGCACCGCGCCCGAGATCGCATGGACCGAGTTCATCTGCAGCTGGCTGGTCGCGTAGATCTGTTCGAGCGTCTTGTGATGGTCCAGCAGCGCCCGCGCCGCCATGCCCTGGCGCAGCATGATGATCTTGAAGCCCAGCAGCTCCGCGACCGTGACCGGCCCGGATCCGCTGCCGATGACCTCGGGCTTGCCGATCAGCACCAGGTCCTCCTCGAGGATCGGCGTGGCCTTGAAAGTGCTGGTCAGCGGCGGGTTGTAGGCCAGCCCCAGATCGGCATCGGCCGAGGACAGGTGCAGCAGGGTGGTGCTGGACAGGCTTTCGATGATGTTGAGCTGCAGGTTCGGGTAATCCTCGACCACGGCCCGGGCCAGCTGGACGCCGATGGCCTGGATGGCGGAATAGGCCAGCGCCAGCGAGATCTCGCCCGAGACATCGTCGCGGAAGGTGGACAGGTCCCGCTTGGCTACCTCGACGGTCTTCAGGATCGACCGGGCATGCAGGCAGAGCCGCTCGCCCGCCGCCGTGGCCTCGAGGCCGCGCGCCTTGCGGATGAACAGCGGCGCGCCGATCTCGGCCTCGAGATTGGAAAGGTGATAGCTCAGCGCCGAGACGGCGACCCGCTCGGCATCCGCGGCCGCCGACAGGCTCCTGTTGTCGTAGATGCTGCAGAAATACCGCAATTGCTTCAGGTCCAAGGCCGCCTCGCACGCATGCTAATTTTTAGAACATATCTGTAAGTATTATATAATTGCAAGAATGATCGGGCAATCCTATCCTTCGGCCATGGAAATGGGAGGCCGCATGACAGCCGAGTTCAAGCCCCTTGCGGGGATCCGCGTCGTCGAGATGAGCCATATGGTGATGGGGCCGAGCTGCGGCATGTTCCTGGCCTTCCTGGGCGCCGAGGTGGTCAAGGTCGAGCCGCCCGGCGGCGACCGGACGCGGCAGCTGACCGGCATGGGCAGCGCCTTCTTCCCGCTGTTCAACCGCCGCAAGAAATCCGTGGTCCTGGACGGCCGCAGCCCGGCCGGCAGGAAGGCGCTGGACCGGCTGCTGGCCTCGGCCGACGTGTTCATCGACAATTTCAAGGACAGCACCCTGCAGGGGATGGGGCTGGATGCCGAGACCCTGCAGGAACGCTTTCCGCAGCTGATCTGCGCCAGCCACAAGGGGTTCCTGTCGGGCCCCTACGAGCGGCGGACGGCGCTGGACGAGGTGGTGCAGATGATGTCGGGCCTGGCCTACATGACCGGCCCCAAGGGCCGGCCGCTGCGCGTCGGCACCTCGGCCAACGACATCATGGGCGGGCTGTTCGGCGCCTTCGCCGTCATCGCGGCGCTGTTCGAGCGCGGCCGCACCGGCGCGGGGCGGACCATCCGCGTCGGCCTGTTCGAGAACTGCCTGCTGCTGGTCTCGCAGCACATGGTGCAGTTCGAGCTCGAGGGCAGGGATCCCGAGCCGATGCCCGAGCGGGCCTTCAGCTGGCCGATCTATGACGTCTTCGCCGATGCCGAGGGCGGCCAGGTCTTCATCGGCGCGGTCAGCGACGGCCATTGGACCCGGCTTTGCGCCCATCTCGGCCTCGACGACCTGCTGCAGCATCCCGCGCTGCAGGACCGGATGGCCCGCATCGGCGCCCGCTCCTGGGTGGTGCCGCTGGTGGCGGCGGCGGTGGGCCGGCGCCGCATGGCCGAGCTTCTGCCGGCGCTGGAGGAGATGGAGATCCCCTTCGCGCCGGTGGCCAGGCCCTCGGACCTGTTCCGCGACCCGCATGTCATGCGGCAGGGCGGGCTGGCCTTGTCGCAGACCGCGGACGGCCGGAGCTTCCGGGCGCCGGCCCTGCCGATCGAGGTGGACGGCGCCGCGCTGGCCGGCGGGGGCGACGTGGACGGCATCGGCGGGCACAATGCCGAGGTTCTTGGCGGCCTCGGCCTGACGCCCGAGGAAATCGCCGCGGCCGCCAGCGCCCCCTCGGGCGAGGCGGCGTGACATGACCGGCCCGGCATCCGCATCGGACAGGCAGGTCGCGGTGACCGAGGTCTCGCCGCGCGACGGCCTGCAATCCGAGCAGGCCTTCGTCCCGACCGAGGACAAGATCCGGCTGGTCGAAGGCCTGATCGCCGCCGGCATCTGCTCGGTCGAGCTGACATCCTTCGTCTCGCCGCGCGCCGTGCCGCAGATGCGTGACGCGGCCGAGCTGGTGCGGCATTTCCGCGGCCGGCCCGGCATCCGCTTCAGCGCCCTGGTGCCGAACCCGCGCGGCGCCGAGGCCGCCATCGCGGCGGGGATCGACGCCGTGGTGATGTTCGCCTCGGCCTCGGAAAGCCACAACCGGAAGAACCTCAACCGCTCGCGCGCCGATTCAATGGCCGGGTTCCAGAAAATCGCAAGAAGCGCAGAAGGGGCCGGGGTCGCGCTGCATGGCGCCATCGCCACGGCCTTCGGCTGTCCCTTCGAGGGTGACGTGCCCATAGGCCAACTGGTCGATCAGGCCATGCGGTATCGCGACATCGGTATCGCGCGGATTACCCTGGGGGACACCACCGGCATGGCGACGCCGGGCAACGTGCTGCCGGCGCTCGACGCCTTGCGCAAGGCGGTCCCCGAGGTCGCAATCGCGCTGCATTTCCACAATACGCGCGGCGTCGGGCTTGCCTGCGCCTATGCCGGCCTGCTGCACGGAATCCGCGATTTCGAGGCCAGCGTGGGCGGAATCGGCGGCTGTCCCTTCGTTCCGCGCGCGACCGGCAATATCGCCACGGAGGATTTCGTCTACATGTGCGAGGAATCCGGTTACCCGACCGGGATCGACCTTGCCAGGCTGATCGAGGCCGCCGGCACCGCCGAGCGGATCCTGGGCAGGGAATTGCCCGGCCAGGTCATGAAGGCCGGCCTGCGCCTGGCGCTTGCCGGCAGCGACACCGTCAGAACGGCAACAGGCTGAGACAGAAGACAAGGGCTTGGCCCGGCCTGTTGGCCGGAATGCGGGGTTGCGGATGCGGGACGAGAAGAATGCGATCCGCCTGGCCAATGACAGCGAATACGGCCTTTTGGCATGGCATCGGCGGAGGGGGCCTGTCCGCTAGCAGCCGGAGGGCTGGAGCAAGGGCTGCGGTGCCTGGGAAAGCTGTCCTCCGCGACGGGCTGACCTGTCCCTCCAGTTGGAAGGGAAGGGATGTCCGCGCGTTCGTTTTGCCGTCTCCGGCTTGGCCGGGTTCAGGTCTCGAAGGGGCAAGGATCGGCAGGCGTCTGCGCGCCAAGAAAGCCCATCGCCGTTCGCATTTCCGAAAGGACGATCGCCAGCAGCGCCGCGGCGCCGGCCTCGCCCCCGGCGGCAAGGCCCCATAGCGGTGCACGGCCCAACTGGACGGCGGTGGCGCCGAGGGCAAGGTATTTCAGCACGTCCGAGCCGCGCCGGACGCCGCTGTCGGCCAGCAGCTCGGGAACCGCGCCGGGATCGGCGGCGATGCGGGGCAGGGCCTCGGCGGTGGTCGGCAGGGCGTCGAAATTGCGCCCGCCATGGGTCGAGACCACGATGGCATCGGCGCCCTCGGCCTTGGCGCGCATGGCATCCTCGGGGGACAGCACGCCCTTCAGGATGATCCGGCCCCGCCAGCCGTCGCGCAGCGCGCGAAAATCCTGCCATGTCA
The DNA here is from genome assembly GCF_016446475.1 of Paracoccus binzhouensis. GTDB lineage: Bacteria > Pseudomonadota > Alphaproteobacteria > Rhodobacterales > Rhodobacteraceae > Paracoccus > Paracoccus binzhouensis. The sequence continues at coordinate 10,128 of NZ_JAEHFP010000027.1, forward strand.
GTGCCGGGTCCAGGCGCAGTTCCTCGGCCATCACGGGCGACAGCAGGCCGGCGCGAAACTCGGGCGGATAGTGGCCATAGCTGGGCATCCCCCGGCGCAGGCCCGGCCGCAGGATCACCGTCCACAGCCAGCGCGGATGGCACAGCATGTCGGCGACATTGCCGGGCGTGGGCCGGAACGGCACGCCGAAGCCGTTGCGCTGGTTGTATTCGCGCTTGGGCGGCATCTGCGTGTCCACGGTCAGCACCAGCGTGTCGCAATCGCAAGCCGCGACCCGGCGCAGCAGCTCGGCCGTGCGGGCGCGGTCCTTCCAGACGTAAAGCTGGAACCACAGCTCGGCCTCGGGGGCGCCGCGGCGGATGGCCTCGATCGGCTCGACCGATTGCGTCGAGACGGTGAAGGGGATGCCGAAGCGGCTGGCGGCGCGGGCGAGTTTCGTCTCGCCCCGATCCGCCACCATGCCGGCCAGCGCGGTCGGCGCGATGACCAGCGGGGTTGGGCGGCGGCGGCCCAGCAGGGTGGTTTCCAGCGAGGCCGGGCAGTCGCCGTTCAGGATGCGCGGCCGAAGCCGGACCCCGTCCAGCGAGGCGCGGATGCGAGAGAGCGCAACCTCGTCCTCGGTGCCGCGGTCGATATAGTCGAACAGCCCCTTGGGCAGGCGCTGCCGCGCGGCCGCGCGGAAATCGTCCGTGTTCAGCAGCGCCATCCCCGGCGATCCCTATGCGGCCAGCAGCTTTTCGACCTCGGCCCGCAGGCGGGCCGAGCGTTCGGGCTGGCAGGCATCCAGCGGCATCAGCACCTTTTGCGCGTCGATGCCGAACAGATCCAGCACCGATTTCATCGGGCCGGGATTGGTTTCGCCGAAAGCCGCGTTCATCATCGGCAGGGCCTGGCGGTGCAGGGCCAGCGCGCCGGCCAGGTCGCCCGCCGCCAGCATGTCGTGCATCCTGACCCAGAAGGCCGGCAGCATCGAGGCGGTGACGATGATCCCGCCCTTCGCGCCCGCGGCCATCTGCAGCGGGAACAGCGAATCCTCGCCGCTGAGGATGGCGAAGTCCTCGCCCACCCCGGCCGCGACCTGCAGGAAGTGATACATGTCGGTGTTGCAGGCCTTCATGCCGATGATGTTGGGGTGCCGCGACAGCTCATGCGTGACCTCGGGCGGGATGGCGATGCGGGTGCGATAGGGGATCTCGTAGAGCAGCACCGGCACCGGCGAGGCATCGGCATAGCGCATGAAGTAATCGCGCAGACCCGTCGGCGTCGGGTTGGTGTAATAGGGCGTCAGCACCAGCAGGCAATCGGCGCCGGCTGCGGCGTAATCCTTGCCCGCCTTGATGGCGTCGTAATAGCCGGCATCCAGCACCCCGGCCATGACGGTCTGCCCATCCTGGCTGCGTTCGGCGCAGACGGCCACGGCATCGACCCGCGTCGCATGTGGCAATGCGCCGTATTCGCCGGTGCCGCCGATGGGCAGCACGCCCGTGCAGCCGCCGGCATGGACGTGATCGACGAGTTTCGCCATGTCGCCGCGCGCCAGGCTGTCGTCGCCGTTCACAAGGGTCGGCAGGGCGGGGATGATCCCGCGAAGGTCTTTCGAAGTCAGCATTGTCTATCCGTTCAAGTTTATTTCTGGCGACGATTGAGCAGTCCGACCGCGACGATCAGCACCGTCACGAACAGGAACAGGCAGGTCGAGACCGCGGCCAGCAGCGGCGAGATCGACAGCGACACCTCGTCCCAAAGCTGCTTGGGCAGGGTCGCGGACATGCCGCCCGAGGTGAAAAGCGCGATGGTCAGCTCGTCGAAGCTGATGGTGAAGGCGAAAAGGAAGGCCGAGAGCATGCCCGCGCCGATGATCGGCAGCGTGACCAGCCGCAGGGTGCGGATCGGCGTCGCACCCAGGCTTTGCGCGGCCAGGTCCAGCCGGGTGTCGTAGTTGCGCAGCACCGACATGACCGTCAGCACCACATAGGGAACGGCGATGACCGTGTGGCCGATGATCAGGCCCAGATTGGTGCCGACCAGCCCGATCCTGGCATAAAGGTAGAACAGCCCGACCGACAGGATCATGTTCGGCATCACCACCGGCATCAGGGTAAAGGCCAGAAGCGCCGTCTTTCCCCGCATCCTGCCGCGCACCATCAGGAAGGCGACGGGCGTGCCGATCAGCAGCGCCAGGACCGCGGTGCTGAAGCCGACGACCAGCGAGCGGGTCAGCGCGTTCATCCAGATCGGCGAGCTGAAGATCTGCTGATACCATTTCAGGGTAAAGCCCTGCGGTGGCCAGTTCAGCCCGCTTTCCGCGAAGGACAGCGGTATCATCAGCAGCACCGGCAGCGTCATCACCACCAGCAGCACGATAACGAAGCCCAGCAGCGGGCGCGGGGCGCCTTCGCGCGCGCGGCGCCGCGGGAACAGTCCGATGATCGCGTCCGAGGCATGGCCCAGGCCGGTCAGAATCGCGTCACCGATGCGCGAGAAGATCCCCTTGCGGCCGGGCCGGCCTTTCCTGGCCGAGGATTCGCCGGTCATGGTCGAAAGCCCGACGGCGCGGTCGTAGAGCACGAAGACCAGCAGCACGACCGCCAGCAGCAGCACGGCGACGGCGCTGGCAAAGCCCCAGTTCATGGTCTGGATGATCTGCTCGATGATGATCTGGGTGATCATCGTCTCGCGACGGCCGCCAAGCAGGGCCGGGAAGATGAAGAAGCCGATGGCGGTGACGAAGACCATCAGCGCCCCCGAGGTCACGCCGGGAAAGGACAGCGGGAAGTAGATCTTCCAGAAGGCCATGCCGGGCTTGGCGCCCAGGGTCGAGGCGGCGCGGGTCAGGTTGCGGTCGATGTTCTCCATCACCGACAGCATGGTCAGCACCGCCAGCGGCAAGAGCGCGTGGACCATGCCGATGACCACGGCCGAGAAATTGTACATCAGCGCGATGGGCGCGTCGGTGATGCCCAGCGTCTGCAACAGCTTGTTCACGACGCCGTTGCGGCCCAGAAGGATGATCCAGGCGAAGGCGCGCACCAGGAAGGATGTCCAGAAGGACAGCAGGATCCAGAACAGGATCCGGCCCTTTTTCGCTTTCGGCAGGATCGAGATCAGATAGGCCACCGGATAGCCGGCGATGACGGCAAAGATCGTGGTCACGACCGAGATCTTCAGCGTCAGCATCATCACCGTCAGATAGACCGGCGTGCCAAGCAGGCGCTGGTAGTTTTCCAGCGAGAAGCTGCCGCCTTTCTGGAAGGACAGCAGGAAAAGCTGCGCCGAGGGGTAGATCAGGAAGGTCACCAGCAGCAGCACCATCGGCGCCGCCATCAGCATCTGCCTGCTCCTGCGGCTCATCGGCCTGCGGGTCGCGGCCGGGGCGGGGATGGCGCTCATCAGGCGGCCTCGTCGGCGGGGATGGCGACGGCATCGCGCGGATCGAAGCTCAGGCGATAGTCGCGGCCGGGCTCGGGGGCATGGGCGCTCATCGCGGTGGCGCGGGTGGCGATCAGCGGTTCGGAGCCGAGCGCCGGCGCGTCGAGGAAGAACTTGGTGCTGGCGCCGGTCACGCTCCAGCTGCGCAGCCTGGCATTCAGCCCCTCGCCGGGCGTGTCCTCAAGGCGGATGTTCTGCGGCCGCAGCATGACCTTGACCGCCGCGCCATGGCCCAGCGGCCGGGGCAGGGTGACGCGGATCTCGCTGGCATCGCCCAGCCGCACCACGCCTTCGCCGTCCGTGCCCGAGACGAGGCGGCCTTCCAGCAGGTTCGCCTCGCCCAGGAAATCGGCGACGAACAGCGATTGCGGACGGAAATACAGGTCGGCCGGGCTGCCCAGTTGCGCGATCCTGCCGCCGTTCATCAGGCAGATCCGGTCCGACATGGTCATCGCCTCTTCCTGGTCGTGGGTGACATAGACGATGGTGCCGCCGATCTCCTCGTGGATGCGCAGGATCTCGAACTGCATCTGGTCGCGCAGCTTCTTGTCCAGCGCGCCCAGGGGCTCGTCCATCAGGATGACCGAGGGGCGATAGATGGTGCAGCGCGCAAGTGCCACGCGCTGCTGCTGCCCGCCGGACAGCTCCTTGGGGAAACGGTCCGCGATATGGGGCAGGCGGACCATGTCCAGCGCCTCCTGCACCAGCCGCCTGATCTCGGATGCCGGCGTGCCGCGCATCTTCAGCGGAAAGGCGATGTTCTCGGCGATGGTCATGTGCGGGAACAGCGCATAGTTCTGGAACATCATGCCGATGTCGCGCTGATAGGGCGCGGCATGGGTCACGTCCCGGTCGTTCATCAGGATGCGCCCGCTGTCGGCCTCGGCCAGCCCGGCGATCAGGCTCAGCAGCGTGGTCTTGCCCGAGCCGGAGGGCCCGAGCAGCGTCAGGAACTCGCCCTTCTCGACCTTCAGGTCGGTCGGTGCCAGGGCGACGAAGTCGCCATAGACCTTGCCCAGGCCCTGCGTTTCCAAAGTGCTCATGTCGCGATCCGTTTCCCCGGGGCCTAGCCGATGAACCAGCTGTTGAAGCGCTCGATCACCGGGTCGGCGTTCTCCAGCCAATAGGCGGCGTCGATCTGCAAGCCGGTCTCGATATTGGCCGGATAGGTCGGGCAATTCCTGGCCACCTCCGCCGGGATGGTCTCGAAGGCCGCCGGCTGGACGATGCCGGCCGGGAAGAACTTGACCAGCTGCGCCATGCGCGCCGGGTCCGAGGCGAACTTGATCAGCTCGCGGCAGGCGTCGGCATTGGGCGTGCCCTTCAGGATCGACCAGCCGTCGCAGCCCCAGATGTTCTGGTTCCAGACGATCTCGACCGGAGCGCCGGCCGCCTGTGCCGATTGCGCGCGCGACACCCAGGTCGAAAGCAGGTCGACCTCGCCCGAGATCAGCAGCTGTTCGGCCTGCGCGCCGCTGGTCCACCAGACATCGGTTGCCCCCTTCGCCTTGTCCAGCCGGGCGAAGGCGCGGTCCAGGTCCAGCGGATAGACCTGGTCCGCCGGCACGCCGTCGGCCATCAGCGCCTGTTCCAGCGTGTCGTAGGGGTGGCGGCGCAGGGCGCGGCGGCCGGGGAACTTTTCGGGGTCGAACAGGTCGGCCCACGACTTGGGCGCCTCGCGCCCCTCGAAGGCGTCGCGGCGATAGGCCAGCACGGTGGTATAGACATTGGTGCCGACCTGGTATTCGTTGCGGAAATGCGCCGGGATCGACTGGATCACCGCTTCGGCATCCAGTCCGATGGGCTCAAGATACTTGGTCTCGCCCGTGGTCAGTTGCAGCACCGCCGGGACCGAGATCTTGCCCATGTCCCAGGTATAGGTCTCGGTTTCCACCATCGAGCGGATCTGCGCGGTCGGCTCGGCCTGGGCCTGGGCGGGCACGACCTCGATCCCGGTCGCCTCGGTGAAGGGACGGTAGAAGATCTCGGTATAGGCCTGGGTATAGATGCCGCCGTCGTCGCGCACCACGATGCGGGTGGACTGGGCGCGCGCACCCGAGGGGCGCCAGATCGCCGGCGCGGCCAGCCCTGCGGCCGCCCCCAGCAGAAGGGTCCGACGCTTGATCGTCGGCATGGTGGGTTTCGTCATGTCACGTCTCTCCTGTTGGTTGGTCTTGTCGGGTCGTCAGGCGGCCGGGCCGATGACGCGGTCGCGGTTCATCAGGCCGTCGGGGTCGATGCAGCGCTTCAGCGCGCGCATCAGGTCGAGCTCGGGGCCGGCCTTGTAGCGCTCCATCAGCCCGGTCATGGTCTGGCCGACGCCGTGCTCGGCGCTGAAAGTGCCGCCAAGCGCGATGGCGATGTCGTTGACCGCGTTGCGCAGCTGCGTCTCGATGGCCTGGCGGTCGGGCAGCGCCGCCCAGAGATCATGCGGGAACAGCGCGATGAAATGGATGTTGCCGTCGCCGACATGGCCCACCACGGTCACGAGGATGCCGGGATGGACCTGCATCACCGCATCCGTGGCGCGGGCGATGAATTCGGGGACGCGGGCCACCGGAACCGCCGTGTCCGAGGTGATGCTGACCCCGACCCGCGCATTCGATTCCGTCACGCTGTGGCGGATCGCCCACATCGCCTCGGCCTGCGTCAGGTTCTGCGCGATGCTGCCGTCAAGGACCAGCCCGGCCTCGAACGCCTGCTCCAGGATCCCGACCATCAGCGCGTCGAGATCGGCCGAGGCGGTATCGGCCAACTCGACCATCAGGTGCCAGCCCTCGCGCCCTTCGACCGGCGCGGCGTGGCTGCCGTGGTCCAGCACATTGGCAAGCTGCTGGGCGTTCATCAGCTCAAAGGCGGCCAGACTGCGCCCGGCCTGGCGACGGAACAGCTGCAGAAGCTCCAGCGCCTCGGCCGGCCCGGCGATGCGCAGCCAGCACATGCCGATCGCCGAGGTGGCGGGATAAAGCCGCATGACCGCGCCGGTGACGATGCCCAGCGTGCCCTCGGCGCCAATGAACAGCTGCTTCAGGTCGTAGCCGGCGGTGTCCTTGTGCAGCGCCCGCATCATGTCCAGCACCCGGCCGTCGGGCAGCACGACCTCCAGCCCCAGCGTGTTCGCGCGCGTGGTGCCATAGCGCAGCACCGCCGTGCCGCCGGCATTGGTGGCGATGGTGCCGCCCAACTGGCAGCTTCCCTCGGAGCCGAGGCTGACGGGATAGAGCAACCCCTCGGCGTCGGCCGCCTCTTGCAACTGGGCGATGGTGCAGCCCGCATCGGCAGCGATGGTCAGCCCGAAGGGGTCGACGGCGCGCAGCTTGTTGAGACGTTCGGTCGAAACGATCACCGGCAGGCGGTCGTCGGGCGTCGCCCCGCCGCACAGGCTGGTGTTGCCGCCTTGCGGCAGCATCGGCCAGCCATGCGCATGCAGCAGTTTGACCAGCGCCGCGACCTCGGCCGTGTCGCGCGGCTTGCAGACGCAAAGCGCGGGTGCGTGGAACTTGCGCCTTGCGTCGGTGCAATAGCCCTGGATCTCGGCCGGGTTCTCCAGCACGGCGCCGCGGCCGAGCAATGCGCGGATCTCATCCATCAGAAGCGTGCGAGAGGTCTCGTGCCGGGTCGCAGACGTCATATGATTTCCTCCAGACCCTTGGGGGCGACATCTTCGCGATGCTTCGTCCGCAGAATCGTTCCTTCTGTTCTCCTAGCTCAAATTCTCGAGCAATGATAGAAAAAATTATCGTATAGGAAAAATTAGGCACTTTAGTAGAGAAACTTTATCCGCTAGACAAGGAGCAGGGCTGTCGATGGTCCGCGGCACAAGGAGCGATCCCGATGAAAGATCTGAACGATGGCGGCGTGCTGGTGGTCGGCTGCGGCCGGATGGGCGGGGCGCTGCTGGACGGATGGATCGCGCAGGGATTGCAGCCCGCCAGCCTGTGGATCGAGGATCCGCGTGCCGGTGACCGGCTGCAGGCGCTTGCCGCGCAGGGCGCGCATGTCAACGCCCCCCGGCCCGCCCGGCCCGCAGTCGTGCTGCTGGCGGTCAAGCCGCAGATGATGGCGGGGGTGCTGGCGGATCTGGCGGCGCTGCCCGGGGACGTGCCGATTCTGTCGGTCGCGGCCGGGGTCTCGCTGCAGCAATATGGCGCGGCGCTTGGCGACCGCCCGATCATCCGGGCGATGCCCAATACGCCTGCGCTGGTCGGTCGCGGCATGACGGCGATCATCGGCAATGACCATGCCGGGCCCGGGCATCTGGCGCTTGCGGTGCGGATGTTCTCGGCGGTGGGCGAGGTCGTCGCCCTTGAGACCGAGGCGCAGATCGACGCGGTGACGGCGATTTCGGGCTCGGGCCCGGCCTATCTGTTCCATCTTGCCGAGGCGCTTGAGCAGGCGGCGCGTAGCCTGGGCCTGCCCGGGGCGCTGGCACGGCAGCTTGCCCGCGGCACGGTCGGCGGCGCGGCCGCGTTGATGGTGGCCAGCGGCCGCGATGCGGCCGAGCTGCGCCACGATGTCACCAGCCCCGGCGGCACCACGGCGGCCGCGCTTGCCGTGCTGATGCGGCCGGACGGCCTGTCGAAGCTGATTGCGCAGGCGGCAGAGGCGGCCCGTGACCGCTCGGTCGCGCTGGGACAATAGGTGCGGGGGATCTTGCCCGCGCCTTATCGAGGCTGCGCCGCCACCCTATGTTTACAGGGCATCAGGGCGCGGGAAAGTTCGGAGCGAGGGGAATTCGCGCGGGACAGGGATGCCGCGCAGCGGATAACGTGACGTCGGGAATGCAAGGCTGGAGAGACATGCCGATCGTGAACCAGATTGGTGACATCGCAATGAGGCAGCGCCGCACGGCCCGTCCCCGGAGGGAGCGGCCGCTGGAGCTTGGCCCGCGGCTGAAGGCGCTTCGCAAGGGCCAGCAGCTGACCTTGCAGGAGGTCGCGCGCCTGACCGGGGTATCGACCTCGGCCCTGTCCAAGATCGAGCGCAACGACCTTTCGCCGACGCTGACCACCCTGCAGCGCATCGCCAGCGGCCTTCAGGTCGAGCTGTCGGCCTTGCTGGGCGACGAGCCCGGTCACGCGCCCACCACCGGCCGCCGCAGCATCGCCCGGGCCGGGCAGGGCGACAACCTGAACAACGCCACCTGCAACAACAAGCTGCTTTGCGCGGATCTCAAGGACAAGTGCTTCACGCCCATCCGCACCGTGGTCAAGGCCCGCTCGCCCGAGGATTACGAGGCATGGGGCGTTTCGGACGGCGAGATCTTCCTGACCGTCCTCAAGGGGGAACTGGTCATCCACAGCCGGATCTATGAGCCGCTGGTCCTCTATCCCGGCGACAGCATGTATTACGATGCCTCGACCGAGCATTGCTGGACCTCGCAAGGCGATGTCGATGCCGAACTGATCTGGGTGCTGGGCACGCGGACGGCTTGATCCTCGCAGGCTCTGCCGCAGGCGCCGCGGCCGGGGCGGCCGGCGGCAGATTCCGTCATGGGCCAGCGCTCTTCAGATCGCCATGAAGGTGACCACCCCGCAGGGTGATGATGTTGAGGCGGGGTCCATGTGTTGCCGGTCGCCGGCATCAGGCGAGGAGCAGCCTTGGACGTTCATGCAAGCATTGACGTGCCTCTTGAGCAGAGGCGTGCTTGCATCGTGGAGGGTTCGGGGAAAAGCGCTCGGGAGACGAAAATGGCGAGCGGGCCGGAGGCGCGGTCCCGCCATTCTGCCGAACTCGGATTTCCGGTTGTCAGGATTGGTCTCGAGGCGGGTCCGCTGGCGTCAGTCTCGACGGCCGGCAGATCTGGTTCGCCAGCGGCGAACGGCTGGGGGCGCTCGACCCCGCCACCGGCGCGGTGTTGGAGCGGCTGGAGATGCCGGCGGGCACTGGGGTCTCGGGGCTGGAATCCGATGGTGGCGCGCGGTTCTTCTGCGGCGGCGGCAGCAGTGGCAGGCTGAGGGTCGTTCTGCGCAAGGCGGGCTCTGGGCGCCGGACCTGACAGTGGGGCCTCGGCAGGCTATGCTGTCGGGGTCCTTTCCACCAGCCACCGGGAGGCGGCGATGAGCGACGATCACACCGGCAAGGGCGTCCTGCATCTGCCGCCGGGCGAGGGACGGCGCTACGCCCTCGGCCGGATGACGGCGGTGTTCAAGGCCGACGAGGACGAGACGGCTGCGCGCTACAGCGTCTCGGAATGGTGGCTGGAGCCCGGTGCCGACGGGCCGGGCGCGCATGCGCATGAGGGCAATGACGAGATCTTCTACGTGATCGCCGGCACGGTCAGCTTCCTTGCCGGCGAGGACTGGCTGGACGCGCCGCAAGGGACGTTCCTGCGCATCCCGGCCGGCGTGACGCATGACTTCCGGAACCGCACCGCCGAGCGTGTCGGTGTCCTGAACGTCTTCATCCCCGGCGGGTTCGAGCGCGACATGCCCGCCATCGCCGACTGGTTCGGGGACAATCCCTAGGCCGATGCGCAGCAAGGCCACGCTCACGGCGGACCTTCGGCGGCTTGGCCTGCGGCCGGGCGATCTGGTGATGGTCCACGCCTCGCTGAAGGCGCTCGGCCCGGCCGAGGGTGGCGGGGCCGGGGTCGCGCTGGCGCTGCTGTGATCCACCCCTATCGAATGGGTCCGCCTTGAAGCATGGTTTGGGCCATGACAATTGCGCTTTGCATCTGATATGTGCCTGTCCTGCTGTGGCCGGATGCGCCCTTCGCCACAGCGACCATGCGATGGCGCGGGCGGGCTGGATCCGGCGCTGTGCCCTGTGGCTGGCCCTGCGGCGGCTTTCCTGGATGGACCATCGGATCAAGGGGGCGGGTGCGGCAATGGCGCGATGGCGGCGACTGCCATCATGGCGAAGGCCGGCGTGACCAGGGAAACATGGCGATGCCAGCCGTGCCTACCTGCGCGCCTCGTCTTGATCGCGGTCTCGAAACTGTCTTCGATCGCCCATCGGTGGTCCTCGATCCGCGCCCGTGTCTCCATGGGCGTGCCTTGCGGGCCGCCGGTGGAGAAGAAGGCCAGATCGCCATCGGCGATGCCGCGCCGGATCCACCGGTCTCGTGCCCGAGCTCGCCGGAAGGCAGCGCCAGGTCGGCGGTGGCAGGTCCGCGGCGATATGCTTCGTGGTTCCGGCAATGGCATGAGGCCTGTCCCAGGGGCCGAACGCATGCCTTGCGCCGACCCCGGGGCGCATATCCCCTGCCGGCCCGTCGCAGCGCCATCCCGATATCGCCGGCCCCGTAGACTCCATCGGCGGCTGGCCGGGAAAACGGCACCCGCAGCCCCGACTGCACGTCCCGATGCGACACAGCCCAAAGCTCCGGCATTTCCTCGACATGCCGTCCCGGCATCCCGGACCGCACCCACATCCTGGGAGCCCAGCCATGCGGAGGTCGGAAACAAGCGCCATCGCAAGGCTAGACGGCCGGGTCCCGCAGAGCCTCGGCGATGCGGCGGATGCCCTCGGGGATGCGCTCGGCCGAAATCGAGGAATAGGCGAGGCGGAAGAAGCCCCGGCCACGCGCCGGGTCCGCGAAGAAGGGCGCGCCCGGCTCGATCAGCACCTCGCGCGCCTTGAGCCGCGCTGCCAGGGCCGCGGAATCCACCCCCTCGGGCGCCGCCAGCCAGAAGCTCGAGCCGCCGGTCGCCTGGGGCGAGGCCAGCTGCAGCCCCTGCTGCGCGATGGCGGCCAGCATCACCTCGCGCCGCCGGGCATAGGCGCGGCGCATGCGGTTGGCCTGCGCGTCGTAATGGCCCAGCGACAGGAAATGCGCCAGCGTGCGCTGCATGTGGCCGGGCGGGTGGCGCAGCACCATGCCGCGCAGCGCCCGCGCCTCGGCGATGAAGCGCGGATCGGCCACCAGATAGCCCAGCCGCACGCCTGGGAACACCGATTTGGAAAACGAGCCGATATAGATCACCGCCCCGGCCCGGTCGATGGCCTTGAGCGCCGGCGAGGGCGCGCCGGCGAAGGACATCTCGAATTCGTAATCGTCCTCGACCACGGCGAAGCCCTGGGCCTGGGCGCGGGCCAGCAGCTGCTTGCGCCGGGCCAGCGGCATGGTGGAATTGGTCGGGCATTGGTGGCTGGCGGTGGTGAAGACCGCGGCGACTCCGGGCGGGATGGCGTCGGGCGGCAGGCCGCGCGCATCGACCGGAACCGGCAGGATGCGGGCGCGGCTGGCCAGCAGGATCTCGCGCTGGCCGGGATAGGAAGGATCCTCGACGGCGCAGGAGACGCCGGGGCGCAAGAGCACCTGCGCCACCAGCCACAGCGCGTTCTGCGCCCCCATGGTCAGCAGGATCTCGTCGCGCCCGGCGCTGATGCCGCGCCGGGGCAGGATCTGGCGAGCGATGTGATCGACCAGTTCCGGGTCGTCGGCGTCATAGAGATCGCCGGTCAGGCTGTCGAATTCGCGCCGCCCCAGCGCGCGCATGGCGCAGTCGCGCCACGCGGCATGGTCGACCAGCGTCGGATCGGCCTGGCCATAGACGAAGGGATAGGCGAAGCGGCGCCAGTCGCGCTCGCGGTCCGTGCGCTGCGCGCGGGCGAAGCGGCCTTCCAGCTGGCTGTCCCAGTCGAAGCGCGGCGTGTCCGGGGCGGGGGGCTCGGCCTCGAGCCGCCGCTCGATGCTGTCCGAGATGTAATGGCCCGAGCGGTCGCGGCTGGTCAGGTAATCGGTCGAGACCAGTTCCGCGAAGGCCTGCGCCACCGTCACCCGCGCCACGCCCAGATGCCGGGCCAGGGCACGCGTCGAGGGCAGCTTCTCGCCCGCGCGGAAGCGGCCGGCGGTCACCGCGGCGATGATCTGGCGGCGCAGCTGCACCTGCAAGGGCAGCCCGGCGGCATGGTCCAGGAAGAAGGCGTCGGGAGGGATGGGCATGGCTGATCCGCGGCGGCTGTCGGAAGATCACTCCCCCGAATGCCGCCGCGGATCAAGTCCCGTCAGCCAAAGACCTTGCTCAGCGCCCGGTCGATGGTGTCGGTGATGCGGTCGATGTCGTCCGCCGTGGCGATCAGCGCCGGCGACAGGCAGAGCGTGTTGTTGAAGCCCGGCAGCGAGCGGTTGGTCGCGCCGATGATGACGCCCTGCGCCAGGCATTCGGCGACCACGGCCTGCACCTTCTTCTCGTCCATCGGCTCCTTGCTGGCGCGGTCGGCGACCAGCTCGGCGCCGCAGAACAGGCCCTTGCCGCGCACGTCGCCGATGACCTTGTGCTTCTCCATCAGCGCGTTGAGGTTCGCCAGCGTGCGCTCGCCCATGGCGACGGTATTCGCCAGCAGGCCCTCGTCCTCGATGATGCGCATGTTCTCGATCGCCGCCACCGGCCCCGAGGTGCAGCCGCCGAAGGTCGAGATGTCGCGGAAGAAGCTCATGCCGTCCTCGGGCGCGTCCTTGAACATCTCGAAGACGCGCTCGGTGGTGACGGTGCAGGAGATCGCGGCATAGCCCGAGGCGACGCCCTTGGCCATGGTGACGAAATCCGGCTGAATCCCGTAATGCTGATAGCCGAACCAGGTGCCGGTGCGGCCAAGCCCGCAGACCACCTCGTCGATATGCAGCAGGATGTCGTATTTGCGGCAGATCTCCTGCACGCGCTGCCAATAGCCCTCGGGCGGGGTGATGACGCCGCCGCCGGCGGTCACCGGCTCCAGCACGATGGCGCCGACGGTATCGGGGCCCTCGCGCAGGATCACCTCCTCGATGGCGTCGGCGGCGCGCTCGCCGTAGTTTTCGACGTCCCATTGCTTGCGGTATTCAAGGCAATGCGGCACCCGCACGAAGCCGTCGGGGAAGGGGCCGTAGGCGATGGCGCGCTGGTCCTGGCCGCTGGTCGCCAGCGTGCCGATGGTGGTGCCGTGATAGTCGCGGTCGCGATAGAGGATCTTCCATTTCTTGCCGCCATGGTGGCGTGCCGCGATCTGGCGCACCATCTTGTAGACCTTCTCGTTCGCCTCGGAGCCCGAGTTCGAGTAATAGACCCGGCTCATGCCCGGCATCTTCTCGATCAGCTTCTGCGCGAAGATCGCACCCGGCACGGTGCCCGCCGCGCCGGCGTAATAGTTCAGCTTGACCAGCTGGTCGCGGATCGCATCGGCGATGCTTTCGCGGCCGTAGCCGACGTTGACGGTCCAGACGCCGCCCGAGACGGCATCGAGGAATTCGCGCCCGGTCGCATCCCAGAGCTTCATCCCCTTGCCTTCGACGAAGACGCGGGGGTCGATGGTCTCATACTGCTTGTGCTGGCTCAGGTGGTGCCAGACATGGGTGCGGTCGGCCGCGACCACATGGGACATGTCGTTGGGATTCAGATCGAGCGTCATGGCCGGACTCCTGCGGATAAGGGCGTTTCCTCCTGACTGCGCCCGAATGCGGCAAAGGGATAGAGCCAGATCGGGCGCATAGATGGGGCCAGCTGGGAAGCTGGACGGCTTTGCGGACCGAATCGGCGTGGTCGGTTGCGCGGAAACCGGCGCTTGCCGCGGCCTGTTTCTGCGAATGCGAGATTCATGCTGCGCCGCAGATTTTGTTTATTTCATTGTTTTGTATGAAAAATATCAGGATCTCTATGACAAGCATCGTTATAGACAGATAATCCTATCTATACGTATAGTTTTGAAAGTTGCCGCATCAGACAAATGCAACGCCAACAACAGGGTTTCCTCTCATGCTCAATCGTCGTCGCTTCCTGACCACTTCCACGCTGGCCGCCGCCACGCTGGCCGCGCCGGGCCTCGTCACCCGCGCCCTCGCCCAGGGCGAGGCGCTGAAGATCGGCGTGCCGGTGCCGATCTCGGGCGCCTTCGCCGCCAACGGCAAGTTCGCCACCATCGGCGCGCTGATGGCCGCCGAAGAAGTCGCGGCCGCGCATGGCGTCGCGGTCTCGACCCTCGACCTCGATACCGAGGGCAAGCCCGCCACCGCGGTGCGCAAGGTCCAGGACGCCATGGCGCAGGAGGGCGTCAAACTGTTCGCCGGCGGCATCCTGTCGTCGGAATCGCTGGCCATGGGCAAGGAGATCGAGCGCGGCGGCGGCGCCTTCATGACCACCGCCGGCGCGGACGAGATCACCGGCGTCGACTGCAACAAGGCTACCTTCCGCTGGTCGGTGCCGACCTATGGCGCGATCAACGAGACGGTGCGCCCGATCATCGACGCGCTGCCCGATGCGAAGAAATGGTACACGATCACCCCGCAATACGTCTTTGGCGACGGGTTGCTGAACGCCGCCAAGGACGTGTTCGCGGAAAAGGGCATCGAGCATGTCGGCAACAGCTATCATTCGCTGACCGACAAGGAATTTTCCGGCTACCTGACCAACGCCATCGCGGCGCAGCCCGACGTGCTGCTGCTGCTGAACTTCGGGGCGCAAAGCTCGGACACGCTGCGGCAGGCGGTCAGCTTCGGCCTCAAGCAACGCATGACCATCGTCGTCGCCTGGGCCTCGGGGCTGGAGCAGTTCGAGGCGCTGGGGCCCGACATCTGCGAAGGCGTCTATTTCGGCGCGCAATACTGGCACGGCGCCGACTCGGCGCTGAACCGCGAGCTGGTCAAAAAGGTGCAGGAGAAGCACGGCTTCAATCCGAACTATTCCTTCGCCGGCTCCTATATCTGCGCGAAGCTGCTGCTGGAAGCAGCGGTCAAGGCCGGCTCGCCCGAGGGCGGGGGCGTCGCAGCGGCGCTGGCCGGGCTGAAATACCAGGGCCTGACCGGCGAGGAGGAGATCCGCGCCGCCGACCACCAGGTCATCAAGGATTACTACCTGCTCAAGGGCAAGGCCAAGGCCGACATGGCCGACAAGGACGATTACGCCGAGATCATCAGCGCCGGCAAATCCTTCCTTGCGCCCGAGGATGCCGGCTGCACCATGCCCGCCTGATCCCCCGCCTCCCCGCGCGGCCGCCGGTCGCGCGGGGCCTTTTCGCCCGGTTTCAGGGAGAAGCCCGTGATCTACCTTTTCCAGGTTCTGAACGGCATCGGTCTGGGGATGCTGTATTTCCTGCTCGCCGTCGGCCTCAGCGTCATCTTCGGCCTGCTGCAGTTCGTGAACTTCGCCCATGGCGCCTTCTACCTGCTGGGCGCCTATCTGACCTATGACCTGACCACACGCGGCTTTGGCTTCTGGGCCGCCATGCCGCTGGCGACGCTGATCGTCGCCGGCATCGCCGCGCTGATCGAGGCCTTGCTGCTGCATCGCATCTACAAGCTGCCGCATACCTTCCACATCCTGGTGACCGTGGGCCTGGCGCTGGTCGTGCAGGAACTGATCATCATCGCCTGGGGGCCGCTGGGCGGCTCGGTGCCGGCGCCCGAGGGGCTGCAGGGCGTCGTCATCCTGGGCGATTTCATCTATCCGCAATACCGGCTGTTCACCATCGGCTTCACCGCCGTGCTGGCCGGGCTGCTGTGGTGGCTGCTCGAGGGCACGCGGCTGGGCGCCATCGTGCGCGGCGGGTCCGAGTCGCCGGCGAACATGGCGCTTCTGGGCTACAACACGCTGCGCATCAACACCGCCGTCTTCGGCTTCGGCGCCGGGCTGGCCGGGCTGGCCGGTGCGCTGGCCGCGCCGATCCGGGGCGTCGAGCCCTTCATGGGGATCGAGGCGCTTTCCGTCGCCTTCGTCGTCGTCGTGATCGGTGGCATGGGCAGCTATACCGGCGCGCTGGTCGCGGGCCTGCTGGTCGGGGTTGTGCAAAGCGTCATGACCACGCTCTGGCCCGAGGGCGCGCGGCTGATGATCTATGTCGGCATGGCGCTGGTCATCGCGCTGATGCCGCGCGGCCTGCTGGGGAGGGCATGAGCATGAACCCGCTCGACAAACCCTGGGCGCAACTGGCGCTGGCGCTGCTGACCGTCCTGATCCTGCCGCTGTTCCTGAAATCCGGCATCCTCGCGACCGAGATCCTGATCTTCGCCATGGTCGTTGCCGCCTGCAACCTGCTTCTGGGCTACACGGGGCTGCTGTCCTTCGGCCAGGGCATCTTCTTCGGCATCGGCACCTATGCGGCGGGGATCTGCCTGACGCGCTGGTCGGTCCCGGTGCCGCTGGTGCTGGCCGGCGCGGCGGTGCTTGGCGCGGCCACGGCCACGCTGGTCGGCTGGCTGTCGATCCGCCGGCAGGGGGTCTATTTCGTCATGCTGACGCTGGCCTTCTCGCAGCTTTTCTACTTCATCGCCTATACGTTCAGCGGCCTGACCGGCGGCGATAACGGGTTGCTGGGCGTGCCGCGCCCCTCCATCGGCGGCACCGCGCTGGATGCGCCCTGGTCCTATTACACCTATGTCGCGGTCTGCTTCGTCGCCGTCTTCGCGCTGCTGGTCATGGTCACGCAATCGACCTTCGGCCGCACGCTGCTGGCGATCCGCGAGAACGAGGGGCGCGCGGCCGCCATCGGCTTCCCGACCCGGCTGTTCAAGATCGAAGCCTTCGCCATCTCGGGCGCGGTCACGGCCTTCGGCGGCGCGCTGCATGCCATGCTGATCGGCGTCGCGCCCTTGTCGAACATCGAATACCACACCAGTGAGCTGATCCTGATCATGACCATCATCGGCGGCAGTTCCAGCCTGTTCGGCTCGGTGTTGGGGGCGGGGTTCTATCTGCTTCTGGCCGATGCGCTCTCGACCGTCTGGCCGCGCTGGCTGCTGCTTCTGGGGCTGGTGCTGGTCACGGTGGCGCTGTTCCTGCAACGCGGACTCTGGGGATTGGTCGAGCGCGGCTACGACCTGGCCTTCCGCCGCGAGCGCGCGCCCGAAACCCCGGCCGAGGAGCATTGAGATGACCGACATCGCCTTGCAGACCCGCGGCCTCGGGGTCAAATACGGCACCTTCCACGCGCTGGCCGAAGTGGATCTGCAGATCCGCCGCAACTCGGTCCATTCGATCATCGGCCCGAACGGTGCCGGCAAGACCACGCTGTTCCACGCGCTGACCGGACGGGTGCGGGCATCCTCGGGCCGGATCGAGCTGGACGGGCGCGACATCACCGACACCTCGGACGACGACCGGGTGCGGCTGGGGATCGCGCGGTCCTTCCAGGTCACCAGCCTGTTCCCGAACCTGGTCCTGCGCGAGAACCTGCGCTTGGCGGCGCAGGGCCGGACGCCCTGGCAGGCGCTGGCGCCCTGGCGGCGGGCGGAATCGAATGCCGAGGCGCTGGCCATCGCCGACGAGGTGATCCAGCGGCTGGAGCTTGGCCCGGTCGTGAACCGGCTGGCGGGCGAGCTGTCGCATGGCCAGCAGCGCCGGCTGGAGGTCGGCATGGCCATGGCGGCGCGGCCTCGCGTCATTCTGCTGGACGAGCCGACATCCGGCATGGGCATCGACGATATCGAGGCGATGAAGCAGCTGATCCGCGACCTGGGCCGCGACCATACCGTGCTGTTCATCGAGCATAACATGGGCATCGTCATGAACATCTCGGACGTGGTCACGGTGATGCGGCTGGGTCGCAAGCTGGTCGAGGGCACACCCGCCCAGGTCCGCGACGACCCCGAGGTGCAGCGCGCCTATCTGGGCAACATGATCACGGGGGACATCGCATGACCGCCGCGCTGAAACTGACCGAACTGCACAGCTATTACGGCAAGAGCCACATCCTGCAAGGCGTCACGCTTGAGGTCGGGCAGGGCGAGATCGTCACCCTGCTGGGCCGCAACGGCGCCGGCAAAAGCACGACGCTGAAGACCGCCGTGGGCCTGATCGCGCCGCGGCAGGGCCGGGTGGAACTGGCCGGCCGCGACGTGACCGGCCAGCCCGCGCATCGCATCGCCGCTGCCGGGCTGTCGCTGGTACCCGAGGATCGCGGCATCTTCCAGCTGCTGACCGTCGAGGAGAACCTGCGCATCGCCCAGCGTCGCGGTTCTCCCTGGGCGCTTGACGACATCTATCGCATCTTCCCGCGGCTCGAGGAGCGCAGGAAGAACGGCGGCGGCCAGCTTTCGGGGGGCGAGCAGCAGATGCTCTCGATCGCCCGCGCGCTGCTGAACGGCCCCAAGGTGCTGATGCTCGACGAGCCGGTCGAGGGGCTGGCCCCGATCATCGTCGAGGAGATCGTCGCCCAGATCCGCCTGATCCGCGAGGCCGGCGTGCCGATCCTGCTGGTCGAGCAGAACCTGGCCGTCTGCAGCCAGCTTGCCGACCGGCATTACATCCTGGAACTGGGTCGCATCGTGCATTGTGCCACGGCTGCGCAGTTCCGCAGCGACCCCGAGACCATCGACCGCTATCTGGGCGTCAAGGCGTAAGGAAAACCCATGTCCAACCTGAATATCGACGCTGCCCGGCTGTGGGACAGCCTGATGGAGACGGCGCAGATCGGGGCCACGCCCGACGGCGGTATCGCCCGGCTGACGCTTTCGGACGAGGACCGCCGCGTGCGCGACTGGCTGCGTGCCCAATGCGACGCGCTGGGGCTGGAGATGGTGGTGGACGAGGCCGGCAACATGTTCGCCACCCGCCCCGGCGTCCGCGCGGACCTGCCTGCCATCGCCATGGGCAGCCATCTGGACACCCAGCCCACGGGCGGCAAGTTCGACGGCGTGCTGGGGGTGCTGGCGGGGCTCGAGGTGCTGCGCACGCTCGACGCCGCCGGCTACCAGACCGAGGCGCCCCTGATGCTGGTCAACTGGACCAACGAGGAGGGCTCGCGCTTTTCGCCGGCCATGCTCGGCTCGGGCATCTGGGCCGGGGTCTATAGCCGCGAATACGGCGACGGACGGACGGACGCGCGCGGCGACAGCTTCGGCGCCAGCCTCGACCGCATCGGCTATCGCGGCGAGGCCAGGGCGGGTTCGGTCCGTTTCGGCGCCATGTTCGAGCTGCATATCGAGCAGGGCCCGATCCTCGAGGCCGAGGGCGCGCAGATCGGCGTGGTGCAGGGCATCCAGGGCATGCGCTGGTTCGAACTGACGCTGACCGGCACGGCGGCGCATACCGGCTCGACCCCGATGGGGATGCGCCGCAACGCGCTGCTGGGCATGGCGCGGGTGATCGAGGGCATCGACCGCATCGCCAAGGCGCACCCGGACGCCGTGGGCAGCATCGGCTTCCTGGAAATCAGCCCGAACTCGCATAACGTGATCCCCGGCCAGGTGCGCGCCACCATCGACCTGCGCCACCCTTCGGACGCGGTGCTGGACCGGATGCAGGCCGAGGTCGAGGCGCTGGCGCGGGATGCCGCCGCAGCGGCCGGGCTGGAGCACCGGCTGGAGCAGATCTCGCGCACCGCGCCGGTGGCGTTCGACGCCGAATGCATCGCCTCGGTCAGGGCGGGGGCGAAGGCGGCGGGCTATGTGACTCGCGACATCATCTCGGGCGCCGGCCATGACGCGGCCCATGCGGCGGCCCTGGCGCCGACGACGATGATCTTCGTGCCCTGCAAGGACGGGCTGAGCCACAATCCCGCGGAATCGACCGAGCCGGAAGAATGCGCCGCCGGCGCGCAGGTGCTGCTGGAGGCGGTGCTGGACTACGACCGTCGCCTGGCCGAGGCCCGCAAGGAGGCCGCCGCATGACCCGCCTTGTCCTGGCGCGGCTGAACCACGAGACCAACAGCTTCTCGCCGGTCAAGACGCCCTTGGCCGCCTTCGCCCCGAAATGGGGCGGGGAGGCGCAGGCCGCGGCCGGGAATTATCCTGCCGCCATCGGCGCCTTCCATGCCTTCGCCCGCCGCATCGGCGCCGAAATCGAGGTGCCGCTGGTCGCCCATGCCATGCCCTCGGGGCCGGTCGAGGACGACGCCTTCGAGGCCATGGCCCAGGCGATTCTGGCCGCGGTTGAAAAGGGCTGCGACGGCATCCTGCTGGACCTGCACGGCGCCATGGTCACCCGCAGCCATGACGATGGCGAGGGCGAGCTTCTGCGCCGCATCCGCGCTGCCGCGCCGGGGGTGCCCATCGGCGTGGCGCTGGACCTGCACGGCAATATCACCCAAGCGATGCTGGACCATTGCGACGTGATCGTCGGCTTCAAGACCTATCCGCATGTGGACATGGTCGAGACCGGCGAGCATGTCGCGCGCCTGTTCGAGCCGCTGCTTTACGGCGCCCCGCGCCCGGCGATGGCGCTGTGCCATCCACCGATGCTGGCGGCGACGCTGTGCATGAACACGACGACCGACTGCGCCATGGCCGACCTGATCGCGCTGGCCCGGCAGGCCGAGGCGCGGCCCGGCGTGCAGGCGGTGACGGTCTTCGGCGGCTTTCCGATCTCGGACCTGGCCGAGACCGGCCTCTCCATCGTCAGCGTCGCCGACACGCCCGAACTTGCGCGCGAGGTGGCCCGGGAGCTTGGCCGCGAGGCATGGCGGCGGCGCGCCGAATATGTCTATGCCGAGGAACCCCTGCCGCAATCCATCGCCCGCGCCGCCGCGCTGGCGGACGGCTCGGCACCGGTGCTGCTGCTGGACCATGGCGACAATTGCATGTCGGGCGGCAGCTGCGACGTGATGGACGTGCTGGAGGAATTGCTGGCCGCAGGCCATGACGGGATCATGGTCGGCCCGATTGCCGACCCGCAGACCGTGGCCCGGCTTTTCGCCGCGGGCGAGGGGGCCGAGGCCGAGATCGCGCTCGGCAACAAGACCCCGGCCGAGGGCCTGCCCGCGCCGCGCCCGCCGCTGCGGCTCAAGGGCCGGGTCGCGGCGCTGTCGGACGGGCGCTATCGCGTCGCCGGGCCGATCTATCACGGGCAGGAGCTGTCGATGGGCCGCGCCGCCGCCTTCGACACCGGCGTCGCCCGCATCGTCATCTGCGAGCAGCCGCACGAGCCGCTGGACCTGGGCTGCTTTGCCTGCCTGGGCCTCGACGCCGCCCGGGCGCGCTTCCTGCACCTGAAATCGCGCATGTATTGCCGCCCGGTCTTCGAGCCGCTGGCCAAGGCGGTGGTGGAATGCGCCAGCTCGGGCGTAACCGCCTCGGATTACCAACTGTTTGCTTTCAAAAAACTCGCCCGGCCCATATATCCGCTGGACCTGGGGACAACCTGGCACGATTGAAGGACCGCATGGATCAGGACGCGCCGGCAGGCAAGGAACGCAGGCTGACCCGCATCAAGCTGTCGGACCAGGTGGCCGAGGACATCCGCCGCCGCATCGCCCGCGACGGCCTGCGTCCCGGCGACCGCCTGCCGCATGAGCGCGCGCTGATGGAGCATTACGGCTGCTCGAAAGGCACCATCCGCGAGGCGCTGAAGGCGCTGGAGGTCGAAGGGCTGGTACGCATGCTGTCCGGGCCGAATGGCGGGCCCGAGATCCAGCCCGCCTCGATCGACATCGTTACCCAGCAGCTGCGGCAATACCTGCATTTCCAGAAGATCGACTTCGCCCAGGTCTACGAGCTGCGCCAGTCGCTGGAGGTCAGCCTGGCACGCAACGTCATCGGCAAGCTGACTCCGGCGCATTTCCGCCGGCTCGAGGAGAACATCCGCATCTGCGAAGCGGCGAACGCGGCGCAGGACCGTGCCGTGGTCCGCCGGGCCGAGACCGAGTTCCACGACATCCTCTGTGAGGCCTCGGACAACGTGATCCTGGTCTTCATGTGCCGCTTCCTGAACAGCATGCTGCGCGACCTGGTCAGCTATCGCAGCGAAAGCATGCGCGAACACGAGATCTTCGGCGAGGCGAATATCGAGAGTCACCGGCAGCTGCTGGCCGCCTTCCGCGCCGAGGACGGCGACGTTGCGGCCCGCATCATGCATGACCACATGTGCTGCGCCGAAAGCTACATGCGCCGGCTGGATGCCTCGTTCCGCTCGGACCTGCTGAGCCGGTTCTGAAACGGCAAATCCCGGCCGCACGGGACCGGGATTCGTGGAATCGGAATCTGGGGACCGGAATCTGGGGAGCGGGATCAGAACGGGATGTCGTCGTCGAAATCGGGGCGGTTCTGCGACTGCCCGCCGCCCGAGGAACTGCTGCCCGAAGCACCACCCGAGGCGCCGCCGCCATAGCCGCCGCCACCGTAGCTGCCGCCGCCATAGCTCTCGTCGCGGCCGCCGCCGCCCGGGCCGCCGCGGCCGTCCAGCATGTGCAGTTCACTGCGGAAGGGGCGCAGGGCGACCTCGGTCGCGTAGCGGTCGTTGCCGTTCTGGTCTTGCCATTTGCGGGTTTCCAGCTGACCCTCGACATAGACCTTGGAGCCCTTCTTCAGATATTGCTCGGCCACGCGGACCAGCGGTTCGGAATAGATCACCACCGTGTGCCACTCGGTGCGCTCGCGCCGCTCGCCGGTGTTGCGGTCCTTCCATTGCTCGCTGGTGGCGATCCGCAGATTGGCGACCTTGCCGCCGTTCTGGAAGCTGCGGACTTCCGGGTCCTGACCCAGATTGCCGACCAGGATCACCTTGTTCACGCTGCCTGCCATGCCGCGGGGCCCTTTCGTTGCTTTCGTTAGCCGCGGGTGTAGCGCGTCCCGGCCCGCTGGGGCAAGCGGAATGGCATGCCGCGCCATAGGCGGAAATCCGCCGAAGAATTCAGCGCCGGCCGGCGCGCGCAATCCTCTTGCGGAGCCGGCCCGGCTTTGCGCTATAGTGCGGCACAAAAAAACACGACGGCATGCATGAGGGACCAGAGATGCTTTCACGCAATCGGGCGATGCTGCGCCAGTTTGGCCGGGCGGTGATCGCCTTGGCGATTTCGGCCGGGCTGGCCGTGCCGGCCGCGGCCGAGGGGTTGCGGCTGCAGGTGAAAAGCGGCAAGTCGCGGCTGGCGCAGTTCGAGCGGCAGACGCGGTTGATGGATTCGCGCCTGGCCGGGCAATACCAGCAATCGGCGCGGCTGCGCCCCGGCGGCACCTCGACGAAAAGCGTGGTCGAACTGGACCTGCCGACCGCCGTGCCCGCCTATCGCGGCAGCCGGCGCAGCCAGTATCTGCCCCATGCCCGCGCCATGGCCCGCAAGCACGGCATCCCCGAAGACCTGTTCCTGCGGCTGGTGCAGCAGGAATCGGGCTGGAATCCCTCGGCGCGCTCGCACAAGGGGGCGCGGGGGCTGGCGCAGCTGATGCCGGGCACCGCGGCCAGGCTGGGCGTCGATCCCAACGACCCGATCCAGAACCTGGAAGGCGGGGCCCGCTACCTGCGCATGATGTACAACACCTTCGGCAGCTGGCGGCTGGCGCTGGCGGCTTATAATGCCGGGCCGGCGGCGGTGGCGAAATATGGCGGCGTGCCGCCCTATCGCGAGACGCGCAACTACGTCCGCATCATCCACGGCAGCTGAAGCACAAAGGCCGGGCAGGAGCCCGGCCTTGTCGATTCCGGCCGCGGCCTCAGAAGGTCGAGGGGATGATGCGGGTGTATTTCGTCCCGGCGATCGAGGCGCCGGCCATCAGCCCGGACTGGCCGAAGACCATCGCCACCACCGGCTGCTGCGAGGTGATGGTGTCGGCGCCCATCGACACGCCACCGGCGGGCAGGGCGTAATAGGCCCCGGCCTCGGCCACCCAGCCCGGCGCGCGGCGGAAATCGGCCAGCGCGGCATCGGTCTGGAAGATCAGCACATGGGCATATTGCTGGGCGCCGATCTGGAAGCCGACGCTGGCCTGGGTTGCCGAATAGTAATCCACCGTCACGTCGTTGATGCGCAGCGCGCCCTGGCCATAGGCGCCGCCCACGCCGAACCCCGCCTCGGTCATCAGCGGCATGTAAAGCACGCCCTTGGCGTTCTGCACCATGGGCG
Source organism: Paracoccus binzhouensis (assembly GCF_016446475.1). GTDB lineage: Bacteria > Pseudomonadota > Alphaproteobacteria > Rhodobacterales > Rhodobacteraceae > Paracoccus > Paracoccus binzhouensis. Next base: position 34,242 of record NZ_JAEHFP010000027.1, read on the forward strand.
CGACATTGGGATAGGTGCGCAGCAGGTAGTCCCGGGTCGCATCGACCCGCGCGTCCAGCCGCGAGGGCGCGTCCTGTCCGACGGCGTTCGAGCAGCCGGCAAGCCCCAGCACCGCGCCACCCAGCAGCAGCCCGCCCCGCGCCAGGCCGCCACGCAGCAGCAGGCGCCGGCTCATCCCGTTGGAATTCGTCATGTTTCGCCCCTCGTTCCCTGTTCGGCGGCTGGCCCGCCTGTCAAGGCGGCGATGATAAAGGACGACCCGCCCTCATGCCAGCCTTTCGGCGACCTGCGGCGCGTAATAGGTCAGGATGCCGTCGCAGCCGGCGCGGCGGAAACCCAGCAGGCTTTCGGCCACCACGTCGCGCGACAGCCAGCCGTTGCGGATCGCGCCCTCGATCATGGCGTATTCGCCGCTGACCTGATAGGCGAAGGTCGGTGCCGCGAACTGGTCCTTCACCATGCGGCAGATGTCCAGATAGGGCATGCCGGGCTTGACCATCACCATGTCGGCGCCCTCGGAAAGGTCGCGGGCGACGCAGCGCATCGCCTCCTCGCGGTTCGCCGGGTTCACCTGATAGGTCTTCTTGTCGCCGACCAGCCGCCCCGAGGCGCCGACCGCGTCGCGGAACGGCCCATAGAAACCGCTGGCGAATTTCGCCGCATAGGACAGGATCGCCACGTCCTTGTGGCCATTCGTCTCCAGCAGCCCGCGCAAGGCGCCGATGCGCCCGTCCATCATGTCCGAGGGGCCCAGGATGTCCGCCCCCGCCTCGGCCTGCACCAGCGCCATGCGGCCAAGCGCCTCGACCGTCTCGTCGTTCAGGATCACCCCGTCGCGTACCAGTCCGTCATGGCCGTTGGCGTTATAGGGGTCCAGCGCGATATCGGTCATTACCGCCAGTTCGGGCGCGACCTCCTTGATGGCGCGGATGGCGCGGTTGCCGATGTTCTCGGGATCCCAGGCGCGCTCGCAGCCCTCGGTCTTCAGGTCCGGGTCGGAATGCGGAAAGATGCAGATCGCCGGGATGCCCAGTCGCATCGCGGTTTCCGCGGCGCGTTTCGCGCCCTCCAGAGTCAGCCGCTCGACCCCGGGCATCGAGGGGATCTCGCCCGCGCCGCCGGCGATCTCGGTCACGAAGATCGGCCAGATCAGGTTGGCGGGGGTCAGCGTCACCTCGGTCACCATCGCGCGCAGCGCCGGCGTGCGGCGCAGCCGGCGCAGGCGGGCGGCGGGGAAGGGGGCGGCGATCGGGGTCGGGGACATGGCGGGGCCTGTGGCTGCGGGGATCTGGGCCCGAAACTGCACCTTGGGCCGACAGGGCGCAACCCCCGCGCTACCCTTCAGCACGGGCGCGGGAAAATCGTGGTTTTCCTTTGCGTCACGCCCGGTTAGTTTGCCTGTCGCAACCGATGCAAGGAAGAAGACGTGCTTCGACCCGAGGGAATTCTCGCCCTGCTGGACAGCCGGTCCTTCGGCTCGATCTGGTTCTGGGTGATCCTGATGCTGGCCTGGACCATGGCGGGGCGACGCATTCTCGGCGTGCCCTCGGACGTGATCGCCGGGGCCATCGGCGCCGAGCCCGGCCCCGAGGACGACCCGGCGGCGCTGGCGCTGCTCGACTGGCTGTCGCTGACCCTGCCGCGCTGGCGCATCGACCAGCGCGAAGGCGCGATCCTGCTGGGCCTGGGCACCTTCCTGCTGACGGCGCTGGCCGTCCTGGGCTTCGGCTACGGGCTGGAGATGGCGCAGGCGCTGGTGGTGCTGATCCTGCCCTTCGCCCTGCTTTTCGCGCTGGAACTGCGGCTGGCGCGGCGGCTGCACGCGGTGCTGGCCCGGGCCGAGGTCGGCCAGCCGGTGAACGAGGCCGGGGCCGAGGCCGCGCGGCTGATGCGCCATCACAAGAGGGTGGTCGCGGCCATGTCGATCCTGGCGGTGGCGCTGACCGCCTTCTACGGTGCGCTCTGGATGATCGCGCATCCCTTCGGCTTCTGAACCGGACTTGACTTCGCCCGTGCCGGCTTTACCTCGGGGCGCATGGCATCGCATCCCGAACACCTGATCCTGTCCGGCGCGCCCGAGGGCATGGACGCCGCCCTGGTCGCGCGCGAACTGGCCCGTGGCAATCCCGTCATCCACATCGCCCGCGACGACCGGCGCATGGCCGCGATGCGGGCGGCGCTGGCCTTCTTCGCGCCGCAGGCCGCGGTGCTGGAGTTTCCGGCCTGGGACACCACACCCTATGACCGGGTCTCGCCCGCCGGGGGCGTGATGGCGGCGCGCATGGCGGTGCTGACGGCGCTGGCGCATGGTGCGCAGAAGGGGCCCTTCGTGCTGCTGACCACGCTGTCGGCCGCCATGCAGCGCGTGCCGGCGCGCGAGGCGCTGCGCGACGCCGGCTTCTCGGCCGCCGTGGGCGACCGCATGGATGAGGCCGCGTTGCGCGCCTTCCTGGCCCGCATGGGCTTCTCGCAGGTGCCGACCGTGACCGAGCCCGGCGATTTCGCGGTCCGGGGCGGCATCATCGACATCTTCCCGCCCGGCGAGTCCGGGCCGATCCGGCTGGACATGTTCGGCGACGTGCTGGAGGGCGCGCGCAGATTTGACGCGGAAACTCAGCGCTCCATCGAAAAGCTCGACCGCATCGAGCTTGCGCCCATGTCCGAGGTGATCCTGGACGAGGACGCCATTACCCGCTTTCGCCGGAACTACCGTGCCGAATACGGCGCCGCCGCCAACGATCCGCTTTACGAAGGCATCACCGCCGGCCGCAAGATGGCGGGGATGGAGCATTGGCTGCCCTGGTTCCATGCCCGGCTGGAAAGCCTGTTCGACTACCTGCCCGGCGCTTCGGTGGTGACGGACGACCACCTGGACCAGGTCCGGGACGCGCGCTGGCACACGATCGCCGAACAGTTCGAGGCCCGGCGCGAGGCGCTGGCCCGCAAGACCGGCACCGACACGGTCTATCGCCCGGTTCCGCCCGCCCAGATGTTCCCGGACGAGGCGGAATGGACGCGCTGGCTGGCCGCACATCGGATGCTGCGCCTGTCGGTGCTGCCGCGCCCCCCCGGTCCGGGGGTGCTGGATGCCGGCGGCCGGGTCGGCCGCAACTTCGCCCCCGAGCGGCAAGCCGAAAAGGGAAATCTGTTCAAGGCGCTTTCTGATCATATTCGAAACCTTCAGACCTCGCGCCGGGTGGTGATCGCCAGTTTCTCGGAAGGCGCACGCGAGCGGCTTGCCGGGCTGATCGCCGACGAGGGTATCAAGGACGCCAAGCCCATCGCCGATCTGCGCGATCTGCCGGCCGCACCCGGCGCGCTGGGGCTGGCGGTCTGGCCGCTGGAGGAGGGCTTTGTCTCGGACGGCGCGGCGACCGGGCCGCTGGCGGTGATCTCCGAGCAGGACGTGCTGGGCGACCGGCTGATCCGGGGCGCGAAGCGCAAGCGCAAGGCCGAGAACTTCCTGCGCGACACCACCACTCTGACCCCCGGCGATCTGGTGGTGCATGTCGAGCATGGCATCGGCCGCTATACCGGCCTCGAGACCGTCAAGGCGCTTGGCGTGCCGCATGATTGCGTGGCGCTGGAATATGCCGGCGGCGACCGGCTTTACCTGCCGGTGGAAAACATCGAGCTGCTCAGCCGCTACGGGCACGAGGAGGGGCTGCTCGACAAGCTGGGCGGCGGGGCCTGGCAGGCGCGCAAGGCGCGACTGAAGGAGCGTATCAAGCTGATCGCCGACCGGCTGATGCGCGTCGCGGCCGAGCGGCTGCTGCGGCCTGCCCCGATTCTCGAGCCCGAGCATCACGAGATCGAAAGCTTCGCGGCCCGCTTCCCCTATGCCGAGACCGAGGACCAGGCAGCAGCGATTTCCGACGTGGCCGAGGATCTGGCCGCCGGCCGGCCGATGGATCGGCTGGTGGTGGGCGACGTGGGCTTCGGCAAGACCGAGGTCGCCATGCGCGCGGCCTTCATCGCCGCCAGCCAGGGCCGGCAGGTTGCGGTGGTGGCGCCGACGACGCTGCTGGCGCGGCAGCATTTCCGCACCTTTGCCGAGCGCTTCCGCGGCACGGCGATCAATGTCCGACCGCTGTCGCGCTTCGTCTCTGCCAAGGATGCCGCAGAGACCCGCAAGGGCCTGGCCGAGGGCACGGTCGACATCGTCGTCGGCACCCACGCCGTGCTGGCGAAGCAGGTGCGCTTCAAGAACCTCGGCCTGCTGATCGTCGATGAAGAGCAGCATTTCGGCGTCGGCCACAAGGAGCGGCTGAAGGAACTGCGCAGCGATATCCACGTGCTGACCCTGACCGCGACGCCGATCCCGCGCACCTTGCAACTGTCACTGACCGGGGTGCGGGACCTGTCGATCATCGGCACGCCGCCGGTGGACCGGCTGTCGATCCGCACCTATGTGTCGGAGTTCGACAGCGTCACCATTCGCGAGGCGCTGCTGCGCGAGAAATATCGCGGCGGGCAGAGCTTCTTCGTCGTGCCGCGCCTCTCGGACCTGCCCGAGGTCGAGGAATGGCTCAGGGAGCACGTGCCCGAGGTCAGCACCATCGTCGCCCATGGCCAGCTGGCGGCGGGCGATCTGGACCAGCGGATGAACGCCTTTTACGATCGCGGCGCGGATGTGCTGCTGGCGACGACCATCGTGGAATCAGGTCTGGATATTCCGACCGCCAACACCATGGTGGTCTGGCGCGCCGACATGTTCGGCCTGGCGCAGCTCTACCAGATTCGCGGCAGGGTCGGGCGTTCCAAGACGCGCGCCTATTGCTACCTGACCACCAAGCCGCGCGCGCCGCTGACGCCGCAGGCGATGCGGCGGCTGAAGTTCCTGGGCGCCATCGACAGCCTCGGCGCGGGTTTCAACCTGGCCTCGCAGGACCTCGATTTGCGCGGGGCGGGGAACCTTCTGGGCGAGGAGCAGTCGGGCCATATCAAGGAGGTCGGCTTCGAGCTTTACCAGCAGATGCTGGAGGAGACCATCGCCAAGCTGAAATCCGGTGAGATCGAGGGCACGCCCGAGGACGAATGGGCGCCGCAGCTGAACCTGGGCGTGCCGGTGACGATTCCGGAAAGCTATGTGCCCGACCTGGACGTGCGGCTGGGCCTTTATCGCCGGTTGGCGGAACTGACCAGCAAGGTCGAGTTGGAGGGATTCGCTGCCGAGTTGATCGACCGTTTCGGCCCGCTGCCGCGGGAGGTGAACACGCTTCTGCTGGTCATCCGCATCAAGGCCATGGCCAAGCGGGCGAACATTGCCAGGCTGGACGCGGGGCCCAAGGGTGCGACCATCCAGTTCCACAACGACAAGTTCCCGAACCCGGCCGGGCTGGTCGAGTTCATCCACGACCAGCGCGGCCAGGCCAGGGTCACCGACAACCGGATCGTGGTGCTGCGCGACTGGCCCACGGATGCCGACCGGATCAAGGGCAGCTTCGCCATCGCCAAGGAGCTGGCGGCGAAGATCCGGGAAGGCAAGGGTCGGAAGACATGAGCTTGTTCCCGGCCGCGCGGCCGGAGGGGGGGGGGGGGGGGGGATCCGGGAAGGCAAGGGTCGGAAGACATGAGCTTGTTCCCGGCCGCGCGGCCGGACCGGGGGCGCTGCCCCCGGACCCCCGGAGTATTTGGGCAACGAAGAAGGTAGGGCGGGTGGCGAAGGGTGCCGTGCCCTTGGCGGTCCGGGCTCTGGTGCCGAAGTGCCGGCGGAGGGCCAGGTCCGGAGGCTTGCTGCGGAATCCGGCGGGCTGGCACGCGGCAATGGTGGCCGCGGTCCGAGACGGAAAAGGGCGACGCCGGTCGGCATCGCCCCTGGGGCTGGATCAGTCGGCCGTCAGCAGCGGCGGCTTGGAATTGCTGATCTTGGGCGTCTCGGGGCCGGTGATGTCGAAGACCGGCTTGTCGTCCTCGATCCGCACCCGCACCACGCCGCCCTTGGTCAGGCGACCGAACAGCAGTTCCTCGGCCAGCGGCTTCTTGATCGATTCCTGGATCACCCGGCCCAGCGGGCGGGCGCCCATCTTCTCGTCATAGCCGCGTTCGGCCAGCCAGTCGGCGGCTTCGGGCGTCAGCTCGATATGCACGCCGCGGTCGATCAGCTGCGCTTCCAGTTGCAGCACGAATTTCTCGACCACATGGACGACCACCTCGCGCGAGAGTGGCGCGAAGCTGATCACCGCATCCAGCCGGTTGCGGAATTCGGGCGTGAAGGTGCGCTCGATGGCGGCGGTATCCTCGCCCTCGCGGCGGTCGCGACCGAAACCGAAGGCGGCCTTGGCCTGATCCGCGGCGCCGGCGTTCGAGGTCATGATCAGGATCACGTTGCGGAAATCCACCTGCCGGCCGTTATGGTCGGTCAGCTTGCCGTGGTCCATGACCTGCAGCAGGATGTTGTAGACATCCGGATGCGCCTTTTCGATCTCGTCCAGCAGCAGCACGCAATGCGGATGCTGGTCCACGCCATCGGTCAGAAGCCCGCCCTGATCGAAGCCGACATAGCCCGGAGGCGCGCCGATCAGCCGGCTGACCGCGTGCTTCTCCATGTATTCGGACATGTCGAAGCGCAGCAGTTCCACCCCCAGCGACGAAGCGAGCTGCTTGGCGACCTCGGTCTTGCCGACGCCGGTCGGGCCCGCGAACAGGTAATTGCCGATCGGCTTTTCGGGTTCGCGCAACCCGGCCCGGGCCAGCTTGATCGAGGATGCCAGCGCCTCGATCGCCTTGTCCTGGCCGAAGACCAGCCGCTTCAGCGTCGCTTCCAGGTCCTTCAGCACCGCCGCGTCGTCCTTGGAGACGCTTTTCGGCGGGATGCGGGCGATCTTGGCGACGATGGCCTCGATCTCCTTGGGGCCGATGGTCTTGCGGCGCTTGCTTTCGGCGACCAGATGCTGCGCGGCGCCGGCCTCGTCGATCACGTCGATGGCGCTGTCGGGCAGCTTGCGGTCGTTGATGTAGCGCGAGGCCAGTTCCACCGCCGACTTGATCGCATCATTGGTATAGCGCAGGTCGTGGTGCTTTTCGAAGCTGGGCTTGAGGCCCATCAGGATCTTGACCGCATCCGGCACCGAAGGTTCGTTCACGTCGATCTTCTGGAAGCGGCGCGACAGCGCGCGGTCCTTCTCGAAATGCTGGCGGAACTCCTTGTAGGTGGTCGAGCCCATGCAGCGCAGCTTGCCGCCGGCCAGCGCCGGTTTCAGCAGGTTCGAGGCGTCCATCGCGCCCCCGGAAGTCGCGCCGGCGCCGATCACGGTATGGATCTCGTCGATGAACAGGATGGCGTCGGGATGCTCTTCCAGCTCCTTGACCACGGCCTTCAGCCGCTCCTCGAAATCGCCGCGATAGCGGGTGCCGGCCAGCAGCGCGCCCATGTCGAGCGAGAAGATGGTCGAGCCGGCCAGCACGTCCGGCGTCTCGCCCCGGGTGATCTTCAGCGCCAGCCCCTCGGCGATGGCGGTCTTGCCGACGCCGGGATCGCCCACCAGCAGCGGGTTGTTCTTGCGCCGGCGGCACAGCACCTGGATGCAGCGCTCGACCTCGTCGGCGCGGCCGATCAGCGGGTCCACGTCGCCCTTGCTGGCCTTCTTGTTCAGGTCCACGCAATATTTCGACAGCGCGGATTCGTCCTTGGCCTGGGCCTGTTCGGCCTGGACCTGCTCGCCCTGCTGCTCGGCGCCCTGGACCGGACGGTTTTCCGAGAAGGAGGGGTTCTTGGCGACGCCATGGGCGATGAAGTTCACCGCGTCATAGCGGGTCATGTCCAGTTCCTGCAGGAAGAAGGCGGCGTTCGATTCCCGCTCGGCGAAGATGGCGACGAGGACGTTGGCGCCCGTCACCTCGGTCCGGCCCGAGCTTTGGACATGGATCGCCGCGCGCTGGATCACGCGCTGGAAGGCGGCGGTGGGGACGGCCTCGGAACCCTCGACATCGGTGATGAGGGTCGAAAGGTCGTCCTCGATGAACTCGACCAGCATACGGCGCAACTCGTCCAGATCGACATTGCAAGCCCGCATCACCTTCACGGCATCGGGCTCCTCCGTCAGCGCGAGCAGCAGGTGCTCGAGCGTGGCAAGCTCATGGCGATGTTCGTTGGCCAGCGCGAGCGCGGCATGGATGGCCTGTTCCAGGGAGGTCGAAAAGGACGGCACTTCAAGCTCCTGTCAGTCGGCTGGCGGTATGGGCCGCCAGATTTAGCGGTCCACCTGACCAGACTGTCACGATACAGTTAAGAATCGGTGGATTTTCGCGCAATTCAAGCGGTATTTGCTTTCGCCCGTGCCGAATTTCCGGTGGTTGAGGCAGATGTGATGATCGGGTGAGGAAATTTCAAGCATCGGATCCCTGCCGGCCACGCTTGGCAAACGAATGTCGCGGCAATGCAGAATCCCCTTGCCCCGATGCCCGGCGGCCTAGGTCATGTTGACAAATGGCGAAGCCAGAGCCTGATGCAGGCGATGTCGATGAAGCCGAGGAAACTGTCTGCGGTTTTGTCGT
>NZ_JAEHFP010000270.1 GCF_016446475.1 Paracoccus binzhouensis
CGGCCGCCTCGGCCTCGGCGGCGGCGCGGGTGGCGCGGTCCTGCATCTGCCGCAGGTCGTGGACCAGCCGCTCGGCGGATTGGTGGCGGGCGGCCAGCCGGGCGGATTCGTCGGTCAGCTCGGCCAGCTTGGCCTCGACCTCGCGCAGCGCCTCGGCGGCTTCCTCGGCGGCGGTGCCGGCAGCCTCCAGCCGTTCGTCATGGCCCTGCCCGGCCTTTTCCAGCTCGCGCCTTTCCCATTCCAGCCGCGCGATCACCTCGCCGGCATCGCGGTTCAGCGCCGATTCCCGCTCGATGTCGCGGTCGAGCTGGGCGATGCGCGCCAGCAGCGTCTGGATCGCCTGGGTGGCGCGGGCCTCGGCCTCGTCCAGCGCCTCGCGCTCGACGGTGGCGCGGGACAGGATGACGCTCGCGACCTGCTCCTCCTCGCGCAGCGGCGGCAGCTTCGCCTCGGCCGCCTCGCGGGCGGCGATGGCGCGGCGGGCCTGGGCCTCGGCCTCGGTGGCGGCGCGGATCGCGGCGCGCAGCGCCTC
>NZ_JAEHFP010000028.1 GCF_016446475.1 Paracoccus binzhouensis
CCCTCGCAGCCGTCAACGCCATGATTTATATGCGAAATATCACGATTACGACAGCGAAATCAGCGACTTACTTGGAGAATGTGGGGTCGGGCAGCGCGAGGCGGCTGCGGCCGAGAAGCAGGGGCCGGTGGCCGGCGGCATCAGGGTGAAGGCGCGGGATTTCCGGTAAAGCCGGTGGCTTTGACAGAAGGCGGTATCGGTTCGAACCAAGGAATCGGCTTGCCTCTCGGGGATCACAGATCTTCTGGCCCGATCGACCATTCTGCGATTTCTCTATCGATCAATCGCCATTGTTCTGCAAGGTCGGCAAGGTCGGCGGTGTCTACAACAGGATGATCGAGGCCCTCGAATTGGTCACCGAGATATGTGGCGAGGCCCGCACCGCCTTCGTTGGCGAACCACACTCCGACCAGATCCGCGATTTCCTTCAACTGCCTGAGAGTCTTTTCAGCATCGCGAATGTCGAAATCACCAAGCTCCCTGTCCTGCCGACTTTGCTTGTTCCCGGCATGAGCAACATGCGAGTTAACGTGCTCGGCAATTCGATCAAGGCGGGCAAGCCGAGTTTCGATCTTCTCGAAGACCGTGTCCGAGATCAGATTGCTCGGGTTACGCTCTGACGCAGAAACGCCGCTCAAAACATCGAAATGCCGATGCGCGGCCTCACTTTTCATGAGCTCTGGATCGCCCCACACCGGACGCCCCTTCGCGGCGACGAGGTGGTCATGTTGTTCTTGATGCAGGCGATCGAGATCGTATTGCGCGTCAAGCACTTTCTCGACGTAGATTCTCCTGGTCAACCAGTTTTGGCTCGCTTTCACGTCGTTGACGACAGATCGGATCGAGTAAACTCCCTTGGGGCCTTTTATCGGGGCCTTATCGAGAAGTCGGCGAGTGCCGAGAAGCAGGCTTGACCAGTATCCCTCGGAAACGAGATTGAACATCATCTGGTTAAGCGGGGGTCTCGAGCCTCTCTTCTCATTTGCAAGACGGACGATCCGAACCGTCGTGCGAAAGGCGGCGTAGTTCCAGAGCAGATCCTGAATGGCTCTGTGGATGCCCGTTGTCTCGTCGCGAAAAGCATCCCGCCACGCGGCGATGTGCTGGTCATGCTGCGTCATTAGTTTTCCAAGCCTGAGCGCCAAACTCACCTCATCATACCGGGAGACGCCAACACCGGCGACGGCTATTCGCTTCTGATTCTTCCTTCGCGCGGGCTCGTTTTATTGTTCCCGCGAATAAACGCGCATCTTGCCGTGGGCCTGAAGGGGGAAGGCCTTCCCCCCTGGCCGGCACTATCGTTGCCGGCGCACCCCCTTCAGCGGGGAGACCCCCAGGCTGTGCAGAAACTCAGCGAGGACTCGATGCGGCCGCGATGACGCAAACCGAATAGAGCCGGGTTCTCAGTTCCGCGACATCAGCGCTCCGGTCCCGAAGGCGTTTGAAGCGCGGATAATATTGAATGCCAGGACCGAGAGGGCAGCTTCGGCTTTCACCCGCCGCAAACCGCGGGTCAGGAAGCGGCCTCCGCCAGACATTCGCTTGATGGTGCCGAAGGGATGCTCCACCGTGCAGCGCCTGATCGTCATGAGATCAGGGTTCTCGTGGACCCGACGCTCCATCCGATCGAGCGCACCCTGATCCACGAGCCTGTGAATGGTGCGCTGATATCCTGGCGTACACTGCGGTTTAATCTGGCAGGTCTGGCACGCGGGCGTTCTATAACGGATCGCCCGATTTCGGGTGTGTTTGCCCTTCGGATGCATCGTTTCACCAGCAGGACAGCGGATCGTGTCGGTTTGCTCGTCATGGACGAATTGCACAGGGCGGAAGTATTGTGCGCTCATGGCGCCGCGCTTGATTGGGGCCGCCACTCGTATACCGTCTTGCTCGCAGCGAGCGACCTCCTGCGCATTCGAGTAGCCTCCATCCGCGAGCACTTCGAGCTGATCGACGTCGAGCACTTCTTTTGCCGCGATCGCCATTGGATGCAGCAACTGGCTGTCGTTGGCTTCGTTGGCGACATCGTTGTGAATTATCAAGCCGCTTTCGATATCGACGACACTCTGGAGATTATAGGCTGGGAACTTTGGCGCCCGGCCATACCCCATTGGTCGTGCATCTGGCTCTCCGAAGACCACGACGTTGGTGTCATGCTCAGAAAGCTCGGTCTGCCGCTTTTCCAAGCGCTGCTTGCGGCGTTCGAGGGACGCAATCGCGCTGGCAAAAGCCGCGCGATTGACCGTCTGATCGCGTGCGTCCGCCGGATGTTGATCCGCGATGTTGAGACGGTCGAGATAGTAGGCGATTTCTGTTTCGGTATGAGCGATGTCGCGTGCCAGACGATCCGCTCCTGCGATATTCTTCGCGCTGGCTACTGCCCGCATCTTGGTTCCGTCCAGTGCCACCTTGCCGGGAGTGACGAGGCCGTTCTCGCGACAGAAGCTGATGAATGCGGCGCCCGTGCCGGTGATCGCTTCGGGGCTGTCCTGCCGGAACGCTGCAATGGTCCGATAATCCGGGGTCATTCGCCGCATCAGCCAGATGGCCTCCAGGTCGCGCTGGCAGGCGCGCTCCAATTGTCGCGATGAACGCAACTGGTTCAGGTAGCCCCAGATGTAGAGCCGCAGCATGTCGCCGGGGTGATAACCAGGTCGTCCTGTCGGGGCAGAGACGGTGCGCTCGAAGCCGAGCGCCGTGAGATCGAGGGTTTCGACGAAGGCATCAATGACGCGGACGAGAGAGTCCTGCGACACGTAATCTTCAACACAGGCGGGCAGCAGTAACGGCTGGCTCCGGTCATATCCCTCAATAAAGCGTCCCATCGTGCCCCGTCCCGCAAATAATTAAGTGTACCATCCGCAGGTGAATAACCCCAGTAAATGCTTGGCAATACGAGCAATATCTACTGAGCGCGCTTGGGCTTCCCGTCCTCACTGTTCGGCGGCGCTGTCCAGCTACCCGACCAGGCGGAAACTTCGGATCGTCCCTGCCTAGACTCTCGCCAATATGTCGATTAGTCTCGACATATGGAATCAGATAATGCCATCCTCGCTTTCGCCGCGCTCGCGCAACCGACCCGACTCGACGTGTTCCGTCTATTGATGGAGCATGAGCCGGACGGGTTGCCCGCAGGCGAGATCGCCCGCAGGTTAGATGTCCCCCACAATACGATGTCCACACATCTGGCGACGCTTACGCGCGCCAGCCTGATCGAGGCGGAGCGGCACAGCCGGTCGATCATCTATCGGGCCAGGCTCGAAGCCGTGCGCGCGCTCGCCAGCTTTCTCGTCAAGGATTGCTGCGGCGGCCGCCCCGAAATCTGCGCGCCGCTGATCGCCGATTTTTCACCTTGCTGTCCACCACAAACCCTCGCCGCCAAGGAGGCCATCCATGACTGACCGCATCTTCAACGTTCTGTTCCTCTGCACCGGTAATTCCGCGCGCTCGATTCTCGCGGAAAGCATCTTGAACAAGGATGGCAATGGTCGTTTTCGCGCCTTCTCTGCCGGGTCGCAGCCCAAGGGGACGGTCAATCCCTTCGCGCTGAAGGTATTGCGGAGCTTCGACTATCCTTCTGAAGGTTTCCGCTCGAAAAGCTGGGAGGAGTTTGCGGGGCCGGATGCGCCAGTCATGGATTTCGTGTTCACCGTCTGCGACAACGCCGCCGGCGAAGCCTGCCCGGTCTGGCCCGGCCAGCCCATGACGGCTCATTGGGGCATCGAAGACCCGGCGGCCGTCGACGGGCCGGACATTCAAAAGGAAGCAGCCTTCGTTGCGGCCTTCCGCTACATGAAGAACCGCATCTCCGCCTTCACGTCCCTGCCGGTTGCCAGTCTCGACAAGGCGTCGCTGCGCACGAAACTGACCGAAATCGGCCAATCCGAAGGCGCATCGTCTCCTCGTAACAGCGCAGCGTGAGGCAGGCCATGGACGTCATCATCTATCATAACCCCGATTGCGGCACCTCGCGCAACACGCTGGCGATGATCCGCAATGCGGGCATCGAGCCGCATGTCATCGAATATCTGAAGACGCCGCCGTCGCGGGAGATGCTGACTCAGCTTATCGCGCGCATGGGCATATCGGTGCGAGCGCTGCTGCGCGAGAAAGGCACGCCCTATGCGGAACTTGGCCTCGGCGACGCGGCGCTGAGTGACGCGCAACTGCTCGACGCCATGATGGCGCATCCCATCCTGATCAATCGGCCCATCGTCATCAGCCCGAAAGGCGTTCGGCTCTGCCGACCGTCCGAGGACGTGCTCGATCTGTTGCCGCCGCAGCGCGGCGAGTTCGTCAAGGAAGATGGCGAGCGGGTGATCGACGAACACGGCCGGCGTGTGGCTACGGCCTGAGGGAATTGCATGTCCACCTTTGAACGCTACCTCACCCTGTGGGTCGCGCTGTGCATAGTCGTCGGCATCGCGCTTGGCCATTTTCTGCCGGGCGCATTTCAGGCCATCGGCGCGATGGAAATTGCTAGGGTCAACTTGCCCGTCGCCGTGCTGATCTGGCTGATGGTTATCCCCATGCTGCTGAAAATCGACTTTGCCGCATTGGGCGAGGTCGGCCGCCACTGGCGCGGCATCGGCGTGACGCTGTTAATCAACTGGGCCGTGAAGCCGTTCTCGATGGCGCTGCTGGGATGGCTGTTCATCGGCTGGCTGTTCCGGCCCTATCTGCCGGCGGACCAGATCGACAGCTACATTGCCGGCCTCATCATCCTTGCCGCAGCGCCATGCACGGCCATGGTGTTCGTGTGGTCGAACCTGACCAGGGGCGAGCCGCATTTCACCTTGAGCCAGGTCGCGCTTAACGACGCCATCATGGTCGTCGCCTTCGCGCCGATTGTCGGCCTGTTGCTGGGCCTGTCGGCCATCACCGTACCATGGGGCACGCTGGTCCTGTCGGTGGTCCTCTACATCGTCATTCCCGTCATCATCGCGCAGATCGTCCGTCGCCGGATGCTGGCGAGGGGCGGACAGCCTGCACTCGACAGGCTTCTTGCGAAGCTCGGCCCGGCATCCCTCGTTGCCCTGCTGGCGACGCTGGTTCTGCTGTTCGGCTTTCAGGGTGAGCAGATCATCGCGCAGCCCGCAATCATCGGCCTGCTGGCCGTGCCGATCCTGATTCAGGTCTATTTCAACTCCGGTCTTGCCTATCTGCTCAACCGCATGGCCGGCGAGCAGCATTGCGTGGCCGGCCCCTCGGCGCTGATCGGTGCGTCGAATTTCTTCGAACTGGCGGTTGCTGCCGCCATCAGCCTGTTCGGCTTCCACTCAGGCGCGGCGCTCGCGACCGTTGTCGGGGTGCTGATCGAAGTGCCGGTGATGCTCTCGGTCGTCTGGATCGTGAACCGCTCCAAAGGCTGGTATGAGCGTGGCGGCAAGGTGTCCGAACTCGCGAAAGAGCAGCGTTGATGCCGGACGATCTTCCCAATCTTGATGCCGGCTGCGTTGATACTCCCAGCCTTGGTCGGCTGCGCGTAACCGACCCCTCTACCCATCCGCCGCGTATCCTGCTGCTTTATGGCTCGCTCCGCGAGCGATCCTACAGCCGTTTCCTGACATTCGAGGCCGAGCGTCTGCTGAAACATTTCGGGGCGGAAACACGCATCTTCAATCCGTCCGGCCTACCGCTGCCGGACGGCGCTCCCGTCGATCATCCCAAGGTACAGGAGCTTCGCGAACTCTCGCTCTGGTCGGAAGGTCAGGTCTGGACCAGCCCGGAGCGTCACGGTGCGATGAGCGCGGTGATGAAGGCGCAGATCGACTGGATTCCCCTTTCGGTCGGCGCGGTAAGGCCAACGCAGGGCCGGACACTCGCGGTGATGCAGGTCTCCGGCGGCTCGCAGAGCTTCAACGCCGTCAACCAGATGCGTGTGCTCGGCCGCTGGATGCGCATGGTGACGATCCCCAACCAGTCCTCCGTCGCCAAGGCCTTTCAGGAGTTCGACGACGCGGGCCGGATGAAACCGTCCTCCTATTATGATCGAGTGGTCGACGTAATGGAGGAACTGATGAAGTTTACGCTTCTGACGCGCGACGTCTCACCCTACCTGACCGACCGCTATTCCGAGCGCAAGGAGAGCGGCGAGGCCCTGATGCAGCGGGTCAATCTGACGGCTGCAACCTGAGAATCTATCCCGCGCCGATCGCACGTCATCGCTCGCAAGAATGCCCCAACCAACGAGGTCCCCTGAATGGATCATAGCCCGCAACAGTCGCAAGGAAGCGTCTCCGAGGTATTCCGCGCATTCCTGAAGCTGGGGCTCACCTCCTTCGGTGGACCGATCGCACATCTGGGCTATTTCCGGGACGAGCTGGTGACGCGGCGAAAATGGCTGAGCGAAAGCGCCTATGCCGATCTGGTGGCGCTATGCCAGTTCCTGCCCGGTCCGGCCTCAAGCCAGGTTGGCTTTGCGCTTGGTTTGACGCGAGCGGGATGGCTCGGCGCGCTTGCGGCTTTCCTCGCCTTCACGCTGCCATCGGCTCTGGTCCTTCTCGCGCTCGCCATGACGGCTACGCGGCTGGAAAGCCCGCTTGCGCTCGGCGTCCTGCATGGTCTGAAGATCGTGGCCGTCGCCATTGTGGCGCAAGCTGTGTGGGGCATGGCGAAAAACCTCTGCCCCGATAAGGAGCGCGCTACGATCGCGGTCGTCGCCGTGCTTCTGCTTGCCTTGGCGCCGGGCGCCATTGGAATGACGGCCGCCATACTCCTTGGCGCAATCGCCGGGCTGGTTCTCAACAAGGGACAGGTCGGGGTCGGCGACCATCTTCCGGTCCCGGTTTCACGGACAGCCGGACTGACGGCCTTTGCGCTGTTCGCTGCCTTGCTGATCGGTCTCCCGCTCCTCGCCGGACAGGCGCAGGGATGGGCGCTGGCCGATAGCTTCTACCGCGCCGGCTCGTTGGTTTTCGGCGGCGGGCATGTGGTGCTGCCGCTTTTGCAGGCCGAAACCGTCACGCCGGGATGGGTGTCGGATGACGCCTTTCTCGCGGGCTATGGCGCGGCGCAGGCAGTGCCGGGGCCACTGTTCACCTTCGCGGCCTGGCTCGGGGCGATCATGGGACCGCAGCCGAACGGCGTAGCCGGTGCCGCAATCGCTCTTGCCGCACTTTTCCTGCCGGGCTTCCTGATCCTGATTGGGGCGCTGCCCTTCTGGGATCAGCTGCGCCGCACGACATGGGCGCAGTCGGCCATGCAGGGCGCCAATGCTGCGGTCGTCGGCATTCTCGGAGCGGCCCTCTATACACCGGTCTTCACCAGCGCGATCGGCAGCATGCCGGACTTCACACTGGCCTTGATTTGTTTCGTGGCGCTGATCGCCTGGAAAGCTCCGCCATGGGTTGTCGTATTGTTGGCGGCCGTGGGCGGAGTTGCCCTTGGCTTGGTGACGTAAGGCGGTTTCGAAAAACTATCGGGCTCACTCTGTCAAACCCGAGGTAGCACGAAGCTGAATTGAGTCGCGCCGCGCCACCGCTAGCAGGCAAGATCCAAGCCCAGCGACATCAGAGCGAGTTTCTGCACAGCCTGCCCCGCAACGCCCCCTGAGAGGGAGAGTGCGGACGGGTTTTCCGTGACGGGTTGAGGGCTGGAGGAGTGGCCTCCGGCGCCCGTCGCGGAGATCATCCCGATGGCCAGAAAGGACCGCGCTCGCCCAGGCGGCGCCCGCAGCAATCTCTATGACGACATCACCGACAAGATCATCGCCGAGCTGGAGGAAGGGCGGCTGCCCTGGGTCCAGCCCTGGGGGACGGCGGCGGCGAAGGCGCCGCTCGCCATGCCGAGGAATGCCGCGACCGCGCGGCAATATTCCGGGATCAATGTCCTCATCCTCTGGGGCGCAGTGGTCCAGCACGGCTATCCGACCCAGCATTGGCTCACCTTCCGGCAAGCACTCTCGCTGGGCGGAAATGTCCGCAAGGGCGAGCGCGGCACCACCGTCGTCTATGCCGACCGCTTCACGCCGGAGGACGAGAAGCGCCGCGCCCAGGAGTCGGGCGAAGAAGCCAGCAGCATTCCGTTCCTGAAGCGCTTCACCGTGTTCAACGCGGCGCAATGCGAGGGCCTGCCCGAGGACATCGCCTTCGAGGCCCCGCCACCGCCGCCCGGCATGATCGAGCCGAAGGTCGAGGCGCTGATCGAGGCGACCGGGATCGATTTCCGCATCGGCGGGGATCGCGCCTTCTATGTTCCGGCGCTCGACTACGTGCAGGTGCCGCCTCCGGCCGCCTATTTCGAGCCGATCAACTGGCACAGGACGGCGCTCCACGAGATGGGGCATGCCACAGGCCATGCCTCGCGCTTGGGGCGGGATTTTTCGGGCAGCTTCGGCACGAAGAAATACGCCTTCGAGGAGCTGGTCGCCGAGATGAACGCGGCCTTCTGCTGCGCCTCGCTCGGCATCGTGCCGACCGTGCGCCACGCCGACTACATCGGCTCCTGGCTGGAGGTGCTGCGCGAGGATAACCGCGCCATCGTCCGCGCCGCTTCGCAGGCGAGCAAGGCGGCCGACTGGCTGCTGTCGCATCTGCCCGACGAGGACGGCGCTGAATCGGTTGCGGCCTCGACCGAGCGGAGGGTGGCGGCATGATCCTCCTGACCCGTACCCAGCGTGCGCAGCTCCTCGCCAATGGCCGGCAGCGCGGCGCCGATCACGTCCCCGTCGTCAAATTCTTCAATCCCTTCGGCGCGGGCGTCTGGCTCGCCACCGAGCTGGATCAGGGCGGCGACATCATGTTCGGCCTGGCCGATATCGGCTACCCCGAACTCGGCTCGTGGAGCCTGGAAGAGCTGCGTGGGGTCCGGTTGCCCTTCGGCATGGGGATCGAGCGGGATCTGCTCTTCACCGGGGATTTCCCGATCTCGGTCTGGGCGGAGGCTGCGTGGGAAACCGGCAGCATCCAGGCGGCGGAACGAGCCCTCTACCGCGCCGGTGCGGCATTCACCCGCACATCCACAGATACGGAAAGCCGGGAATCCTGATTTCCGGTTGCCGGCTTTGTGGCCTGGCGTCGCACTCTTCAGAGGAAGAGGGCGGCGCTTCGCTTCGTGACGGGTTGGAGGTCGAGAGAGTGGCTCCCGGCCGCCCGTCGCGGAGAAATCACCATGGCCAAAGCTGCCAGGAAGAAGCCCGTCGCCCCGATGATCGTCTTTTCACGGGCGCGCGACATTCCGTTCAACCGGATCAGGCTGTCGGACAGCAATGTTCGCGAGGCTGACGTCGAGGCGGGTCTGGACGAACTTACCCATGACATCGACCGGCGCGAGGATCTCGTGCAGGGCCTCAACGTTCGCGCCATCCTCGACGCGGACGGCGTTGAGACCGGCGATTTCGAGACCCCGGCCGGCGGCCGCCGCTACAGGTCCATCGCGCGCCTCGTCGAAGCCGGTCGCTTCCCGGCCGATGGCCTCGTCCCCTGCATCGTCAAGAAGGCCGATGCCAAGACCTCGGCAGTCGACGACTCGCTGGCCGAGAACCTGCTGCGCCTCGCCCTGCATCCGCTCGACCAGTTCAAGGCGTTCAAGCGGATGTTCGACATGGGCATGTCGAAGGAGGAGATCGCCGACGCCTGGCGGACCACGCCGCGCTACATCATGCAGCGCCTTCGTCTCGCGACGGTCGCGCCGGCGCTGCACGACGCCTATGCGCGGAATGAGATGACGCTGGCGATGCTGGAAGCCTTCACCGTCAATCCCGACCACGAGCGCCAGCAGCAGGTCTGGGAGCGGATCAGCACGTCGTGGCAGAAAGAGCCCTGGCACATCCGCAGCCTGCTGACCGAGACCACGGTTCCGGCTGCCGACAAGCGCGCCCGCTTCATCGGCATCGACGCCTATGAGGCGGCGGGCGGCCCGGTGCTGCGCGATCTCTTCTCCGACGAGAACGGCGGTTGGTTGCAGGACGTCACGCTGCTCGACCGCCTGGTTGACGAGAAGCTGCGCACTGTCGCCGACGAGATCGCCGGACAGGGCTGGAAGTGGATCGACGCGGCAGTCGAACTTCCCTACGGCTACGCCAACGGCCTGCGCAGGCTGGTCGGTGTGACCCAGGAGCTGACCGACGAGGAGCGCACCGCCCGCGAGGCGCTGCGCGACGAGTATGACGAACTCGAAGCGCAGTATGCAGAAGCCGACGACCTGCCCGATGAGATCGACCAGCGGCTCGGGGAGATCGAAGCCGAGTTGGAAGGCTTCGAGAACCGGCCCGTCACCTTCGCGCCGGAAGACATCGCCCGTGCCGGTGTTTTCGTCAGCATCGACCGCGATGGCGAGTTGATCGTCAGTCCCGGTTATGTCCGCCCCGAGGACGAACAACCCGAGAGCGTCGATGGTGAGGATGCGGGCGAAGGTGCCGACCCGTCCGATCCCGATGCGGTGCAGCGCGCGGTTATCACCGTCGGCGGCGAGCCGGTCCCGGACGGCGATGAAGAGGAGGACGATGCCGTCAAGCCGCTGCCCGAGCGGCTGGTGACCGACCTGACCGCCTGGCGGACGCTGGCGTTGCGCAATGCGCTTGCCGAGAATCCGCGCGTCGCCATGACGGCGCTGCTGCACAAGCTGGTTCTCGATACTTTCGAGCGCACCGCCACCTCGGGAACCAGCCTCTATGCCGCCGTGCGTCACATCTATCTTCCCACGGATGCGACCGGGCTCGCTGACAGCGCCGCCGCGAAGATGATCGACGAGCGCGCGGACGCCTGGCGGGGCGACATCCCCGCTGGCGATGACGACCGGCTCTGGGACTGGATCGACGGTCTCGACGATGCCAGCCGCCTGGCGCTGCTCGCCCATTGCGTCAGTTTCGGGGTCAACGCGCTTTACGAGCGGCCCAACCCCTATTCGGGGAATGGCATCTCGCAGCACGGTCTCGACCGCCGCATGGCCGAGGCCGAACGGCTGGCACAGGCCACCGGCCTCGATCTCGTCGAAGCGGGCTGGAGGCCCACGGTCGAGAACTACCTGGGTCGCGTGACCAAGACCCGCATCATCGAGGCGGTGCGCGAGGGCGCCGGCGATCGCGCGGCCGATCTCATCGCGCATCTCAAGAAGGGCGATATGGCGAAGGAGGCCGAACGGCTCCTGGCCGATACCGGCTGGCTGCCGGAGCCGCTGCGCCCCGCCATCGAGGCGCAGGCCGTGGATGGCGCGACCGATCAGGACGAGGACAGCGTGGCGCTGCCCGACTTCCTCGCCGGTGGCCATGAGGACACGGCCGAGGCCGCCGACGATCCAGAGGCCCTCGTCGCCGCCGAGTGACGCGCAGCAGCGGGGCGGCCTCCGCCGCCCCGCATTCCATCCCTTCCATCTGAAGGCCCGGCATCTCGCCGGGCCGCTTTCGTTTCAGGAGCAAGATCATGTCCGCTTCCCTCATTTTCGACATTGCGCCTCTCGGCTCGCTCGTGGCCTATAGCGACGGCCAGCCGAAACCGCCCGCACGTTTCACCAAGAAGCTCGCCGCGTGGAAATCCCGCAACGGGGCCGGTCGCCTCGTGCGCAAGGAACCGGGCCGCGAGCGCCCGACCTACACGACGCCGCCGTCCTTCACCCTGCATGAGGGTGATTTCGGCGAAGGCGGCATCATTCTTATCACCGTCATGCGCAGCTACGGCATCGACAGCGATCTGAGCTTCCGGGTGATCGAACGCCCGAAGATCGGTCAAGTCCGCGTTGTGCAGGATGTCGGAGAGAACGTCGAATTGCTGCACCTCGCGGAGAACCACGAGGCGGCCGAACTCTGGCTAGCCAGGAACGGCTACACCCGCGCGCGCCTCGAGGAGATCACCGCCGACGAGGCAGGCGCCGACGCCGTCGAGGGTCGAGCTGCCGCGTGACGTTCGCCGATCCCGTTCATCCGGCCCGCTTGTCCCGTAACGGCGGGCCTTCTTCGTTTCAGGAGAACACAATGGCCATTCCCGATCCCGTTCGAACGAACTTCGACACTCTGCTTCGTGCTGCCGATGACGGCAATCTCGCCCTTATGGAATGCCTCGACGCCGCGACCCGTGAGACACGCTATGTCCTGTGCGCGGTCGGCCGCGACGGGGGTGATTACGTCTTCACGCCGTTCGGCCATCTCGCAAGCGGCAACCCCTATGACGCCTATCTGCCGCCGGATCCCGACGATCCTGCCGGCTTTGTCGAGAAGGCCGAAGATGGGGGCGCATCATGATGACGGTCGATGAAATCTTCGCCGATGACCGCCGCAATCCGCCATCGGAGCGCTCGCTTCCCTGGGAGGAAACCCGCAACGGCGTCACCGTCATCGTGGAACCGAAACCGCATTGGGCCGAGGACATGCGCGCCTTCCGGCTCGATGCCCGCGAATACTGCCGCTATGCCGACTGGACGGCCCATGGCGCCCGGACGCGCTTTTTCGGTCATATCGACACCTCCGGCGACGATGTGATGATGAAGGCCCGCGCCATGATCGCCCGCGAAATCGCCGATGGGTTCTGGGACTGACCGGCCCTGAAAGCCGAACCTTGCACACGGGGCTATCGGGTATCGCTGCACAAGCAGCGATGGATCGAGTTCGAGCTTCACCATTGCGGCAACTCCTTGGTGTTGTGGGGGCAACGGGTTCCGTCCCCGGCCTGAAACACACCCTGAATATCCGCCGGCAACGAGGCTGGCGCAGCAAAGCATCTGCGACGGGTTTCCGGCACCGGCTCGACGCAAAGCACCATCCCCCGCTTCCATTCGCTAACCTTGGTCCGACCGTCTCTTTGCATTCAACCCTGGTGGGGTCGGCTTACGCGCGCGTGCCGCCCTCGGGGATTCGGAAAGAATCCGAACGCCCGAGGGTGATTGCAGATCCGGTCAGACACTTCGGGCGCCTGTCGCGCGGGGGATGGTCCCCCGCCTCCAAAGACAGGAGCCGGAACCCATGTCCTACGCAGATGCCACCGCTTTCGCCGCCAGCCTCGCCACCACGCTGATGGTCGTGATCGTCGTGTTCCAGGCCGGGGACGGCACCCACGGCGCCATGCCCGCCGACGAGTTCGACGGCGACGAAGAGATGGTGAAGCTCGAACTCGATCCCTTCGGCTGAGGCGCGAAAGCGCCTCCGCCCGACGGCCCGGCCCGCGTCAGGCGCAGCCGGGCCTTGTGCCATGCGCAGGCTGCGCATCGCCAGCGGCGGTGCCGAGGCCTCGCCTCGGCTGTGGAAAGGGAGAGTTGGGCCGGGATCGGGGCGAGCCTGGCGGAAGGAGAGGAGAGCGCCGCCGGGCCATATCATCCCGCTCTCCTGGAGGATCATCCAATGACCGATACCGACAAACCAGCCACGCCGGAATTCGACATGGCCGCCAGCGTCGCGCGCTTCTTCGCCGAGCGCGATGAGCGCAACCGTCGCGCTGAAGCGGTCCGTCCCGACAACAAGACGGCGCTGTTCGATGCGCTGGCCGCCGCAGGCATCACTCTCGTGACCGTCACCTTCGACGGTTCTGGCGACAGCGGCCAGATCGAGGACATCACCGCGCAATCGGACGACCGGACCGTGGACCTGCCGCAGGGCGAGATCACCATTGCCACGGTGGCATGGGGAACCGACAAGGTGACCGCAATCTCAATGGGCGTTGAGGCGGCCATCGAACAGCTCGCCTATGACTTCCTCTCGGAAACCCATGGCGGCTGGGAGAACAATGATGGCGCCTATGGCGAGTTCAGCTTCGATGTGGCGGCGCGCACCATCACGCTCGACTACAACGAGCGCTACACCGCCACCGAATTCTACAGTCACGAGTTCTGAGGGGGCGGAAATGGCACATCCCTATCATCATGCGCTCTCGTCGGTGAAGAAATGGGGCGGCACGGTCGAGGATTACTTGCCCATCCATAGCTGGTTCGATGCCAGCAAGGAGATCCTGGCCGATTTTCGTCATCGCGCGCTTCGCCACCATGCCGAGGGTATCTTCATGGCCGAGAGCATTTTCGGGGCGACGATCACCCTGTCCACCGGCAGGGTGATCCCGACCCGATGGGTCGGGGAGCAGCATGTCCGCGAGGATCTGGGCCGTATCCCGTCCTTCGCCGATTGGGCGCGGGCAATCCACCCGGCGCCTTGGATGGGGCGGACGCAGCGGATCGAGGCGGAGGTCGATCCGCATTGCGTCAATGGCCGACTTCAGGAAGAAGTCTGAGCAGTCGCGTCAGCCTCCCCCTTATGAAAGCCTCTTGCCATGCTCAGCCATATCGTCATCTCCGTCCTGCTCTGCACGGCTTCCTGCGAACCGGCGGAAATCCGCGTCTGGGACGGTGACTCGATCCGGCTGGGTATGGGACAGCAGTCCGAAGCTGTTCGGATATTCAACATCGACGCTCCCGAAATGGAGGGCCGCTGCATCCATGAAACCGACCTTGCCCGGCAAGCGAAGATCAGGCTGGCGGAAATCCTGCAAGGTCGGCGGGTCGAAATCCTGCGTCAGGGGACCGACCGCTATGGCCGGACCCTGGCGGCGATACGCGTCGAAGGCCGCGATGTCGGCGATATTCTCGTCGATGAAGGGCTGGCGAGAACCTGGGCCGGGCGGCGTGAGCCCTGGTGCTGATCGCCGGATCGTCCCGCCGAGGTGCGGGACGATCCACCGTCGGGACGGGAAAGTAAGAGTGCGGGCCGGTTGGCCGTGACGGATTGTGAGGCGGGAGAGGGGCTTCCGCCGTCCGTCGCGGAGCATTCCCCATGAGCCTTTCCCACCACACCACTTTCGCCTCGATCGGCGAAATTGTCGCGCGACAGATCCTGCCCCGGCTGCGTCATGCCCAGAAGCTGCCGCTGCGCATCTCCTGCATCGGTATCGCCAGCGATGACGAAAGCGATGACGTCGGCGGCTTCGACCGCACGCTCGTCATCGGCCAGTGCCAATCCCCCGAAGAGGCGCTGATCATCGCCAGCCAGCGCGTTGCGCGCGGTGATTTCCGCGTTGGACAGGGCGATGCGCTGCGCTTTCGCCCCCGCGTCATGGTCATTCAGGACAACGAACTGGGCCTTGTCCTTGCCGGTGAGGTCCGGGCCGGGATCGTGCTCTGGCAGCATCCGGTCGCCTCCGACGCCGAGGCTCGCCGCACCGTCACGGAGGCCAGCCGTCTGCGGGGCATGGCCTTCACGGCATCCGGGCGCGGCGATGCGGTATCGGCTCGTGATCTCCGCCACCGCGCCAGCCTGCTCGAGGCGCGGCTGGTCGATCCCTTCTGGCGCGAGACGACTGCCGATCTGCTGCGGCTGCCACAAGCTGCCTGACCTGTCGCCCCTTTCCATCCACTAGGCCCGGCCCCGCGCCGGGCCTTCTCGTTTCAGGAGCCTGACATGGCCGACTACTTCACCCATTTCTCCTGCCTGCTCGACGTGGGCAGCCCCGAGAACGCCGCCCGCGCGCTTGATCTCTACAACGCGCTGGCGCACGAAAACGCCGCCGAAGATCCGCCCTCGGACGGCTTCATGCTTTCGATCCAGCCCGAACATGGCGGCACCCAGCTCTGGATGCGCGATGACGGCACCGGCGATCCCGAGCATGTCATCCAGTTCGTCAAACGCTGTGCCGCCGCGTTCGGCCTGACCGGGCTATGGGGGATGCAATACGCCAATACCTGCTCACGTCCGAGAATCGACGGGTTCGGGGGCGGCGCGCATGTCCTCGACCTCGCCACCGGCGAGACGGTGGACTGGATCTACACCGACGGTTGGCTTTCCACCGTTCTGGACGGAGGCGACGCTCATGCCTGACGTCATCGAAACCACGGTCTATCGGCTCGACGAGCTTTCCGAAGCCGCGAAAGGCAAGGCCCGCGCCTGGTATCGCGAGGGCGGCTTCGACTACGATTGGTACGATGCCGTCTATGAGGATTTCCGGCGGATCGCGGACATCCTCGGCATCCGCATCAAGACCCGCACCGTCCGCCTCATGGGCGGCGGCGTGCGACAAGAGCCTTGCATCTGGTTTACGGGCTTCTGGTCGCAGGGCGATGGCGCCGCGTTCGAAGGCCACTATTCCTATCGCAAAGGCACGGCGGCGGAAATCCGTGCCTATGCGCCGAAGGATGCGGAGCTGCACCGCATCGCGGATGCCCTACATCAGGCGCAACGCCGCAACTTCTACTAGTTGACGGCCGAGACGACCCATCGGGGGCGATACTATCACGAATACTGCATGGCGATCTCGGTCACCCGCGACAGCCCGACAGGGCAGGGCATGACCGCCGATGCCGAGGAGACCGTCATCGAGGCATTGCGCGATCTCGCGCGTTGGCTCTATCGCCAGCTTGAGCGCGAATACGACTACCTGACTTCGGATGAGGCGGTCGATGAGGCCATCGTTGCCAACGAATACAGCTTCACAGTTGATGGAAAGCGCTTCGGCTGAAACCCTTCTGCGCTGCCTCACAGAACCGACAGCAGGTCCGTCCGTGAGAAGTCGTCGCCGACGAAGAGCAACGGGCAGCCGCGTTCGCTGGCGACCTCATAGGCGAAGCAATCCCCGTAGTTGAGTCCGGCGGGATGAACGCCCTTGCCCCAGCGGGCATAGGCTTCGGCGATCCTGCGTGCCGAGGCTTCAGTGACGGAGACCACCTCGAACCCAAGGCCCTCGACCAGGGCGGCGATCTCTTCACCGACATTGCGCCGCCCGGCGACGATCAGCGACTCGGCCACTGTTCCGGCCGAGATCAGCAGGCCGTCTGCCGCCTCGATCGCCACCATGCAGGTCTCGGCCTGCGGCTCGTCCAGCACGATGGCCATCAGCGCCGAGGTATCGACGGCGATCATGCCGGCATCCCGTCATCCCCGTAGAGGAAATCCTGGCTGCGCGCGGCAGCCGCGCCGGGCAATGCCTTGCCCCGCGCCGTGGCCCGGACCCGCTCCATCAGCGCGCGCCGGCCTTTCGGGGTCGCCACCACGGCAACCGGCACGAGGCGGGCGACCTCGTGGCCCCGCCGCGTCAGGATCACCTCGTCGCCGGCTTCGGCCCGCTTCACCAGTTCGGTGAGCTGCCCCTTCGCCTCGGTGACAGAAACCCTCATCGCACATCGCTCCAGATGTTCTCCGCTATCCTGCCAAGATGGTCCATAGAATGGTCCATTTCAAGCCCCCAGAGCGAGAGGAGGGCCGGGAGAGGGTGCCTCCGGACGGGTTGAGAGAGGGTCGTCCGGCTGCCGTCCCTTTCCCTCCAGGAGACCGATCATGGCTTTGCCCGAACTTGCTTCTCAATCCGCAACCCGTGTCCCCGACGCGCGCCGCATGGAGGTCCTGCCGCGCCTTTTCGGCCGGCGCCTGCTCATCATCGGCGAGCATGCCGTCTTCCGATTCATGGAGATCCTCAGCCCCGCCGATTACGGCGGCGGGCTCTGGGATTTCTACGAACGCGCCGGCCAGCCGCTCTATCTCGCGCCGACATCAAAGCCCCGTTACCTCCTGTTCTGCGAAGGCAACGGTTTCGAGGGCGAGGTCTCATGCGATGCGGCTGGGATCATCGCCACGCTCTTCGCCTTCTCGCATCTTTCCTTCCGCTACGATGACGACGAACTCGCCGAGGGCTATGGCCGTCTCTACGAACATGCCGCCAATCACCCGGAGGCGGCGGCGATCTTCCAGGCCATCGACTGAAACCCACAAGCGCCCAGCCTGACGGTCGGGCGCTTGTTTCATGCCTGCTTTCGCCACGGCTTCAGAGCGAGAGATGGGCCGGAAGGGGTTTGAGCCGGTGCGGTCGAGAGAGAGCGCTGCCCGGCTTGATCCTGACTTGCTCTCCCGAGGAATCCCCGATGAACATGATTTCCGCATCCGCGGCGGCATCCGCCACCGCGCCGCTTCCGCTCGACCATGGCGCCGAGACCGCAGCCTGCGTTTTCACCGCTGCCGGTCTGCTGCTGCCGCATCTGGAACGCGGTCAGCGTGTCGACGCCGCCACGCTGCGCGGCGCGATGGAAGCGGGTTTCGGCGCTTCCGACGCTACCGGCGCATGGACCTGGAAGATCGCCTATGATGCTTGCGAGGCGGCCACCGTCCTCTTCCTGCGCAAATACGGCAAAGCGCTTTTCCGCAAAACCGGGTCTCCGGCCACCATCCTGCCGCAACTCGGCAAGATCGCCGGGCTTCTGCCGACGCATACGCGCCGCTCGGAAGAAGCGCAGAGCTTCCAGCAGTTCTCCACCCCGATCCCGCTCGGTTTCGCGGCGGTCACGGCGGCGGCGATCACCCCCGCCGACCGGGTGCTGGAACCCTCGGCCGGCATCGGGCTCCTCGCCATCCTGGCCGAGATCGCCGGCGGCGCGCTTCTCGTCAATGAACTGGCCGAGGCGCGCGCCGGCCTCTTGTCTTCCCTCTTTCCGGCCCTTTCCGTTACCCGCTTCGATGCGGCCCAGATCGATGACCATCTCGATCCCTGCCTTGTTCCGACCGTTGTGCTGATGAACCCGCCGTTCTCGGTCATGGCCCATGTCGAGGGCCGCATGGCCGATGCTGCCTTCCGCCATGTCGCTTCGGCGCTGGCGCGTCTTGCGCCCGGCGGACGGCTCGTGACCATCACCGGGGCGAGCTTCGCCCCCGATAATCCGGCGTGGACCGCCTCCTGGACCCGGCTGCAGGAACGCGGTCGCGTCACCTTTTCCGCCGCCATCGACGGCTCGGTCTATGCCAAGCAAGGCACCACTGTCCCGACCCGGCTCACGGTCATCGACAAGCTGCCGGCCGAAGATGCGGCGGTGTTTCCGGCAGCGCCTGGTGTCGCGCCGGACGTGGCCACGCTGATCGCCTGGCTAGCCGACCTGCTTCCCACGCGGCTGCCGGTCGATCCCGGCCTGACGGTGCCGGTCGCACGACCCACCGCGCCCCGCACCGTGCGCGGCTACGTCAACCGCGCCGCGCGATCCGCGCCCGCCGCGCCCCTTGCGGAACCGGAGGCCGTGCCGGTCGCCTACGAGACCGTGGATTGGGAACCGGCCGAGGGCGGCGGCCTCTCCGACGCGATCTACGAGGAATACGGGCTTCAGACCATCCGCATCGACGGGGCGCAGGCGCATCCTACCCAGCTCGTGCAGTCGGCCTCGATGGCGAGCATCGCGCCGCCGAAGCCCAGCTATCGGCCGACGCTTCCCAACGACATTCTCGGCAAGCTGTCCGAGGCGCAGCTGGAGACCGTGATTTATGCGGGCGAGGCCCATGGGGGCTTCCTCGCCGGGGGCTGGACGATCGATGACACGCTCGACAATCTCGCCGCCGCGCCGGAGGATGCCGAGGGAGCAATCCGTTTCCGTCAGGGCTTCATGATCGGCGACGGCACCGGCGTCGGCAAGGGTCGGGAATCCGCCGCCATCATCCTCGACAACTGGATGCAGGGGCGGCGTAAGGCGATCTGGATCTCGAAATCCGACAAGCTGTTGGAGGACGCGCAACGTGACTGGTCGGCGCTCGGCATGGAGCGGCTGCTGGTCACGCCGCTGTCGCGAGTCCCGCAAGGCAAGCCCATCACGCTGAACGAAGGCATCCTGTTTCTAACCTATGCCACGCTGCGCTCCGACGACCGGGGGACAAGGGTTTCCAGGGTCAAACAGATCGTCGAATGGTTGGGCACAGACTTCGATGGGGTGGTGATTTTCGACGAGGCGCATGCCATGGCCAATGCAGCAGGAGGCAGGGGAGAACGCGGCGATGTCGCCGCCTCGCAGCAGGGCCGTGCCGGGCTGCGCATCCAGCATGCACTTCCCGATGCCCGAGTCGTCTATGTCTCGGCCACCGGCGCCACCACCGTCCACAATCTCGCCTATGCGCAGCGGCTCGGCCTCTGGGGCGGTGAGGATTTCCCGTTCTCGACCAGGGCCGAGTTCGTTGAGGCGATCGAGGCGGGCGGCGTCGCGGCGATGGAGGTTTTGGCCCGCGACCTGCGGGCGCTCGGCCTCTACACCGCCCGGTCCTTGTCCTTCAAAGGCGTCGAATACGAGTTGCTCGACCACGAGCTGACGCCCGAGCAGGTCCGTATCTACGACAGTTATGCCGATGCCTTCGCCATCATCCACAACAATCTGGATGCGGCGATGCAGGCCGCCAACATCACCGGCGGCGACGGCGGTTCCGGCACGTTGAACCGGCAGGCCAAATCCGCCGCCCGCTCGACCTTCGAGAGCGCGAAGCAGCGCTTCTTCGGGCACCTGCTGACGAGCATGAAAACCCCGACGCTGATCCGCTCGATCGCCAGCGATCTGGAAGCGGGCCATTCCTCCGTCATCCAGATTGTCTCGACCGGCGAAGCGCTGATGGAGCGGCGGCTGGCGGAGATCCCTACCGAAGAATGGGGCGATCTGAAAATGGACCTCTCGCCGCGCGAATATGTCCTAGATTACCTTGCCCATTCCTTCCCGGTCCAACTCTACGAGCCGTTCACCGACAGCGAGGGCAATCTGTCCTCGCGCCCGGTCTATCGGGACGGCCAGCCGGTCGAGAGCCGGGAGGCGGTAGCCCGGCGCGACGAGATGATCGCCAGTCTCGCCAGCCTGCCGCCGGTTCCCGGCGCGCTCGACCAGATCATCCAGTATTTCGGGACCGACACGGTGGCCGAGGTCACGGGTCGTTCGCGCCGTATCGTCCGCAAACGCAGCGTCTCCATCGACCGGCTCGTCGTGGAAAGCCGCGCGGGTTCGGCCAACCTGGCCGAGACGCAAGCCTTCATGGACGATCAGAAACGCGTGCTGGTCTTTTCCGATGCGGGCGGCACGGGCCGGTCGTATCACGCCGAACTGTCGGCGAAGAACACCCGGCTGCGTGTCCACTATCTCCTCGAAGCCGGGTGGAAGGCGGACGCCGCCATCCAGGGCCTCGGCCGCACGCATCGCACCAACCAGGCACAGCCGCCACTGTTCCGACCGATCTCGACCAATGTGAAGGCCGAGAAGCGCTTCCTCTCGACCATCGCCCGCCGTCTTGACACGCTGGGCGCGATTACGCGCGGCCAGCGCCAGACCGGTGGTCAGGGCCTGTTCCGCCCGGAAGATAACCTGGAATCGCATTACGCCCGTGACGCGCTGCGCCAGCTTTATCTCCTGCTGGTGCGCGGCAAGGTCGACGGCTGCTCACTGGAGCGGTTCGAGGCTGCCACCGGGTTGAAGCTGATGGATGCGAACGGCATCAAGGACGATTTGCCGGCCATCACCACCTTCCTCAACCGGCTGCTGGCGCTGACCATCGAGCTTCAGGGCATCCTCTTCACCGCCTTCGAACAACTTCTGACCGCCCGCATCGAGGGCGCCATCGCCTCCGGCACCTATGACGCCGGGCTGGAGACCCTGCGCGCCGAGAGCTTCGTAGTGACGGATCGGCAGGTGATCTACACGCACCCGCGCACCGGGGCCGAGACCAGCCTGCTGACCATCACCGAACGCAGGCGCAACCGCCCGGTGACGCTCGACGCCGCGCTGGCGGAACTCGACGATCCCCGCGCCAGGCTGCTGATCAACGAGCGCTCAGGCCGGGCAGCGGTGCAGATCCCCACCACCAGCGTGATGTTGGACGATGGCGAGATCGAGCGCCGCGTCCGGCTGATCCGGACGATGGAAGCGCAGAACGTCCCGGTCAGGATGATGCGCGAGACCCATTGGGTCGAAGCCGACAGGGATGCCTTCGCATCGGCCTGGGAAGCCGAAGTCGCGGAGGTGCCGGAGTTCGCCGAGTCCACCTTGCACATGGTGACGGGCCTGCTGCTACCGATCTGGAAGCGGCTGCCGAACGACTCCACTCGCGTCTATCGGCTTCAGTCTGACGCCGGCGAGCGCATCATCGGCCGCAAGGTCTCGCCGGCCTGGGCCGCCAACGCCACCACGACCGGCATCGCGTCGATTACCCCCGACGACGCTTTCGCGGCGCTGCTGGAAAGTCGGACCATCCTCGATCTCGCTGAGGGCCTCCAGCTTCGCCGGGTCCGGGTCATGGGGGCAAACCGGATCGAGCTGTCGGGTTTCACCGACACCATGCGCCAGCGCCTCACGGCCTATGGGCTGTTCCACGAGATCATCTCCTGGAAGCTGCGCATGTTCGTGCCGGTCGATGCCAGCGGTCCGGCGATCCTCGGGAAGCTCTTCGACCGCTGGCCGGTCGAACGCATCGGCGAGCGGGACGCAGCCTGATGCTGTGCCACGACGCATCCGAACTGGCGATCCGCCTTGGCCGCGAGGCCGAGGCGGTTTGCCGCCACTATCTCTCGTCCGGCCAACGCACTGGGCGATACTGGCTGGTCGGCGACGTGCAGAACACCCCAGGACGCTCCATGTTCGTGCGACTGACCGGCCCGGAATCCGGCAAGGGCGCGGCGGGCAAGTGGAGTGACATGGCGACGGGAGAGCATGGCGACCTTCTCGACGTCATCCGCGAGGCGCTCGGCCTCGCCGATTTCAAGGACGTGGCTGAGGAAGCGCGCCGCTTCCTCGCCCTCCCGCATCCCGAACCAGCAAAGACGAGAGCGCCGACCGACAGCACATCCGGCGCGGCACCCGGTTCGCCTGAAGCGTCGCGGCGGCTCTTCGCCATGGCGCAGCCGATCCACGGCACCCTTGCTGCGATCTACCTCAACCGGCGAGCGATCACCACGCTCGAAGGCACCACCGCGCTGCGCTACCATCCCCGGTGCTATTACAGGCCCAACGAGCATGCGCCCACCGAGATCAGGCCGGCGATGGTCGCCGCCGTCACCGATCTCACCGGCCACCAGACCGGCGCGCATCGCACATGGCTCGCCCCGGACGGTTCCGGCAAGGCGCCTGTCGAGACACCGCGGCGGGCGATGGGCGACCTTCTTGGGCACGCCGTCCGCTTCGGCAATGCCGGTGTGGTGCTCGCGGCTGGCGAGGGCATCGAGACCGTGCTGTCGCCCCGTCAGGTTCTGCCCAAGATGCCGATGCTGGCGGCGCTTTCCGCCGCTCACCTCGCCGCCATCCTGTTCCCGCCGACCCTGCGCCGACTCTATGTCTTGCGCGATCGCGACCCGGCCGGGGAAGGCGCAAGAGACCGCCTGGTCGCCCGAGCAGCGAGCCTCGGAATTGAGGCGATGTCGCTCACGCCGCGCGAGGGCGATTTCAACGATGATCTGCGACGCCATGGCGCCGATGCTCTCGGGGCGGCCTTGAAGGATCAGCTTCATCCCGAAGACGTCCGCCGTTTCATGGAAGGGTGAGGGTGTGATCGGCCCCGGAGGCTCGGTCCGGCTCGGCCTCTGCCGGTTTCGTTCGCTTGCCATCGGCAGGTGCATCCATCGCCGGAGAGTCCCGCACCCACGGCCTGTCTCGAGAGGGCGATCGGCGCACAAACGGGCCGGGCTGGCAATGGCCGGGGGTGGACTATTTTCCGCCGGCGGGGAGCCACCCCACGCGACAGGTCGCGTGGGGACCCCGTCTCTGGCCCCGCCTTTGCATCGCGAAAGTCAAAATAGCCCACCCCGGCCATCGAGGCCCTCGCGGAGCGGGCGAGGGCTGCCAACCCGCCTCGCCCGTGCGCTTCGACGCCTGCGAAGGCCGCGATGGGCGCGGTCTCCAGACAAAGGACGCTCCCGATGACGATTGATCCCGAATATGCAGGGGCCGAGCCGGTCCACACCTCCTCCCAGACCGATCACGCCCTCTCTGAGCTCCAGCTCTACGGCTGGCGTCCCTTCCAGGATGAACCCGATCCAAGGCCGCTGCCCGAGGGCAATACCGTCGCTGCCGCCGTCACCGACATCTTCGACGCCCTTGTGGCGACGCTCAGTGACACCCGCCTTGAGCCCGATCTCGAAGAACTGCTCTGGGGGACCGCAAATCTCTTCCACCGGGCCACCGGCCGGGTGGAACGCGATCTCGACGACAACGAGCAGGCACAGCGCCGGATGCAGCGGGAACAGGACGGCAGCGAAGTGAAGTCCGTCGAACTCGAACGCCTCACGGCCGAGGGACAGACTCTGATCGAACGGCGCAGCAGCATGGAACTCTTCCGCGACCTCGCCGCCGAGGCTTTCGAGCACCATACCGGCAGCGCCTGGCGACCGCGCACCGGCTCGATGGTCAACCATCGCAACCTGACCGCCGCGATGATCGACAGCCGCGACTTCCTCGCCGCGAAGCGCCGGGCCGAGACCGAGGTGATGCTGCCCGCCGGTCCAAAGGTGGCGCTGACCGGCGGTGCGGATTTCAACGATCATCGCCTGATTTGGGCGAAGCTCGATCAGGTCCATGCCAAGCACCCCGACATGGTGCTGCTGCACGGTGGCTCGCCGAAGGGGGCGGAGTTGATCGCATCCCGCTGGGCGGACAACCGCAAGGTTCCACAGGTCGCCTTCCGGCCCGACTGGACCAAGCACGCCAAGGCCGCGCCGTTCAAGCGCAACGATACCATGCTGGACGTGCTGCCGGTCGGCGTCCTCGTCTTCCCCGGCACCGGGATTCAGGAGAATCTCGCCGACAAGGCCCGCAAGCTCGGCATTCCGGTCATGAAGTTCGATGGCGGGGCGTAAGCCCCGCCGTTCGGCGGCTTTCAGCCGCCAAACCTTGACAGAAAGTGCCGCCGCGCCTTTGATGAAACATCCTTGCAGAACCGGCGAAGCAGCATAGTCGCAGGCGGAGCGCATCTCCCGGCAGCCTGTCGTGATCCCCAACCGTTCTCTGGAGGTTTCCATGACGCTGATCCTGCTTGCCATCTCGCTCACCATCGCGGCCTGCGTGATCGCTTGGAATCTCGCGATCTATGCCTTGCCCGTCATGGCGGCCATCACGGCCGCGCAATATGCTTGGGGCGCGGGAGCCGGTGTCGTGATGTCGGGCTTTGCTGCCATCGGCGCTGCCTTGTTCTCGATCGCCCTTGTGATCGTGGTTCTCGGCTTCGCGAAAAATCCGGCGCTGCGGCTCATTGCGCTTGCTCTCTTCGCCGTGCCTGCCGTCATTGCCGGCTATGCCCTTGTCTATGGCATCACCAAGAACGCCATCGACTCGGGCCTGGTCCTCAATCTGCTCGGCGGCATGGGCGGTCTCGTCATCGGCATCTCGGCCATCGTCAATCTGAATGCCCTCGGCGAGTCGGTGTTCTCGCGCTGAAACTCCCGCCGCGATCCGCCACCTCCGAGTAAACCCGGCAGCTTGCGCTATCGGGCCTCGGTCGTTCCACCCAAGACGGAAAGTGAGTTCATCGCGGGCATGTCGCCGTCGCTCCCGGCCCGCTTCGCCCGGCTCTGGAAACGGTTCATCGGTGCGAACCCGCAGTTCTTTGCGGTCGATACCCCGCTGCATCGGTCCACCTCGCTTCGTAGGGCCTCCGAGAACACCTTCCTTGCCCCTTCACGATGCAGTAGGACCGAGCCTTTGGCCGATGAAGCAGGACGGTGCCACACTGGACCTGGGAACCCGATAGCCTGTTCGATCACATCGCGGATGACAGGGCCTTCCGGCGGCGGACGCGAGGGCGGCCGACGATGACGGGTGACGGCTGCCATGCCGGGTGGTCTTGGTTCAAATGGGGCTGACAGGTCACGGTTGCAAGCAAGGACGATGGTTCTGCTGTGCGTCCCCGATCCGCTCACGAAAGCACCATCCCTCCGCCTGACTGATCCCCTAAGTCCGTTCGGCTTCCACCAGCAACCCCCGCGGCTCCCAGCCGTGTTGCCGCGCAAGCGCGGCTGCCCGCCCCACCTGGGGCCTTGGGGGCAAGCTGCAGCAAGGGCGGCAGTTGCAGGAGTCTTCCGACGGCCTTGGCCGGGTCTCGTCGGAGGGACGGTCCCTCCGAGGAGCAACGGAGACCTACAATGCAGAACATCGTCATCCTCGCCGGCAACATCGGCCAGGCCCCCGAAACCCGCACCACCCAGGGCGGCACCGGCATCACCCACTTCACCCTGGCCACCTCGCGCCCCCGCTATTCGGAAGGCCGCGTCCTGCGCGACGAGAATGGCTATCGGGTCCAGGACACCGAATGGCACCGCATCACCTGCTTCAACGGCCTCGGCAAAACGGTCCAGCAGCATTGCGACAAGGGCATGAAGGTTCTGGTTCGCGGCCGTATCCACTACACGAAATGGACCGACGCCGCCGGGGTCGATCGTTACGGCTGCGAGATCATCGCCGAGACGGTCGATTTCCTGAGCCGCGCGAAGCAGACCGAGAACGACGACGGCAAGTTCATCGACGACGATGACATTCCGTTCTGATCGGGAACCCGAGGCCCGGCGGCGCAAGCCGCCGGGTTTCTCCCCTGCTTCACCGGATCGCGCCCGCCGATTCTGGCAAGGTCCAGCGACCGAATCAGACGGGCATGGACGGGAGAGTCGCCTAGCTATCCTTGATAATTGCACCTGAATTTCGGCTGGCATCCGAAGCAAGAACGACTATTATAGTCGTAGTTCTGGAGTGCGTGCATATCCCGGTGGGAGGTGATCATGTATGATCACCGCTCGCCAATCACGGGCTGCGCGTGCGTTACTGGGATGGACACAGGAGACGCTCGCCGACAAGGCCCAGGTCGCATTGACCGCACTCAAACGTCTCGAATCCCAAAACGGGCTCGAGGTGTTCGAGTCCACCCGCGATCAGGTGCGCCGCGCTCTCGAAGCGGCGGGGATCGTTTTCCTGTCGACGGACAAGGGCGAGGGCGTGTTGTTGCAGCACGATGGGACCAACACCGCCAAACGGTGAAATAGCGGCCCGCGTGATGTCAGGTTCTCGTCAAAAGGAATGGCTATCTTCCGCCGAAGATGGTTAACAAATACGTTACCCGAACGTGAGCGAATGATGGCCCGCGCGACACAGACATATCTCGACAAACCGCCGTCCAGCCAGACGCTGACATCTTATGATCGCGAGCACATGAAACTCTACATGCGCCTGCTCGATGCCGAGCGTGATGGCGCCGATTGGCGCGAAGCCGTGCAGGTTCTTTTTGGCCTCGATCCCGAACACGACCCCGAGCATTGCCGAGCCGTCCATGAAGCTCATCTCGCCCGCGCGCACTGGATGACCGAACAGGGCTACCGGGAGCTGGTCCGCGAAAGCCAACGCAAGACCTGACCCGTGATGCGTGCCGCGCATCACCTGTTGACCAGCGCCTGACTTCCGAAACGCAACCCGTGCGGGAATCCTGAGCCTTCCCTATTCGTTTGAGTGGATTCGGGAGGCCGCGATGACCCCTGACGCATCGACCTGGCGTTCTTCGGCGCAATACGACCATCTGGATGAACTGACCGCATCCGATCTGGCCTGGGAATGGCTGCGCCGCAACGATGATTATGACGCAGATTTTGAAGCCTCGATTGCCGACCATGGAGACCCCCAGCCGCTGACCGAACGGATCCGGCAGCGCTGGGGGTTGCGATTTCCCCGTCGATCCGCTGATCCCGCCGCCCGATGCGCCAGTTTTCTGGCTTCCGGCCGAGGACACAAGTGTCGTGGTGCTGACCGAGGCCCCTTCGGGTCTCGGCGACAGCATTGATGACGCTCCGCCGACCTGGCGCCTCGACTTCTCGGTCAAGAACCCCGGTATGGAGTTCCGATTCCCGCTCGGCAACGGGCAGCATCTGCAGGTTCTCGACGGCGCCCTCAAGGGCGATGCGATCGCGGTCGCCGTCGTCCCTCTCAGTCTCGCCGGTTTCGACCGGATCGAAGCCGTTCAACGCTTCCTTTCCGCCCTGCATGGACGCGCGATTCCCCCGGATACGCGCCTGACACGCCAGCAAAGGGAGCGACTCCGACGGATGCTGCGGGCTTTCGATGGCCATCGGGCCGGCACCACGCAGCAGGAGATCGCGCGTGTCCTCCTGAACACCGGCCGTCTCGACCGGGACGAATGGCAGGCATCCTCCGCCCGTCATGCCATCAAGGCACTCCTGCGTGACGCCCGTTCCATGGTCGCCGGCGGTTATCGGAAACTCCTTCGTCATCGCCGCCCACGATAGCGCGGGTTTGCGCCGGCAACAGCCACTTCGTTGCGCCCGTCGCGGGCGCGTGGCTCTTCGGTGCCACGCTGCTATACAAGATCAACTCCAGCACCAATGCGCGTATGCGCGGGCGGCTGGTGCTGAACGGATCGACCGAAATCCGAGATCAAAGGGCGAGATTTCAGGGGCGCACGCCTCCGAGGCGACGGCGCTCTGGCTGCAGACCATGGCGCCGCTCGCGCAGGGCGACACCGTCGAGTTGCAGGGCACCTTTCGCGCGGCGGATGGGTATTTCGCGGCCGATCACACGTCGTTCTGGGGCTGCAAGGTCGGTTGAGCGGCGGAAGGGAGAAGTGATGACACCACCCGTTCCGATCAGGGCTTTGTCCGCATGCCGGACGCCGAGTTCGAGGCGATCCTGACGCGCACGGCGGAAGAAGGCGCAAAACGCGCACTGGCGGATATCGGCCTCGACGGCGAAGAGGCCGCGCCGCCGGATTAAGCGGCGATGGCCGACAATGCCCCGCAGTCAGACGGAGGGGCGGCTGCCTGGCAGGGGTGCCCTCGCGGGTGCCGGCCGATGCTCCGGGGCCGCTTGCTCGAAGTCGCAGAGGATCGGGCAGTCGGGCCGGTGGTCGCCCGCGCAGGCGTCCGCCAGCGTCGTGAGCGTGGTGACCATGTCCTCCATCTCGGCGATCCGATGCCGCAGCTCCTCGATGTGCTGAAGAGCGACGCGCTTGACATCGCCGCTCTGCCGGCTGCCGTCACGCCAGAGGTTCAGGAGCTTCTGGATCTCGGGCACCGAGAAGCCCAGATCGCGCGCGCGACGGATGAAGCGCAGCATGTGGACGTCGGTGTCCGAATAGTCGCGATAGCCCGATTGGGTCCGGTTGGCGGGAGGGATGAGGCCGGTCTGTTCGTAGTAGCGGATCATCTTGGCGGAGACTCCCGAGGCGTGGGCTGCTTGTCCGATGTTCATGGGTGGCTCCTTTGGTTGGTGGTGAAGATGAGCGGAACGGCCGCTGGCGGAAAGATGACGTCGTGCGTGACGTGCGTGATATTGGTCATGACGGTCTTCCAGGCTAGGGGAATGACCGGGACGCACTCTGGCGCCCCGGTCGGCGCGGGTGGCGATCACTCGGCAGGTGCAAGCCGGCCGGACATGGCGGGGCTGGCGGTCGCTGGGGCCGTCGGATCGGTCCCCATCGGCGGCGTGAAGCGGCGCAGGCGGAGCGCGTTGCCGAGCACGAAGACCGAGGACAGCGCCATCGCCCCGGCGGCGAAGACCGGCGACAGCAGAACCCCGTAGGCCGGGTAGAGCACGCCCGCCGCGACCGGGATCAGCGCGGTGTTGTAGGCGAAGGCCCAGAACAGGTTCTGCCGGATATTGCCGATCGTCGCGCGCGACAACGCGATGGCGTTGGGCACGCCCTTGAGGCTGCCCGACATCAGCACCACGTCGGCGGCCTCGATCGCCACATCCGTTCCGGTGCCGATGGCAAGGCCCACATCCGCCTCGGCCAGCGCCGGGGCGTCGTTGATGCCGTCACCGACATAGGCCAGCGTCCCATGACTGGTCTTGAGACGGCGCACGGCCTCGACCTTGCCTTCGGGCAGCACCTCGGCCACGACCTCGTCGATGCCTAGCCGCCGGGCGATGGCTTCGGCCGTGCGGCGGTTGTCGCCGGTGATCATCGCAACCTTCAGGCCGAGGTCGTGCAACGCCGCGATCGCGGCCGGCGTCGTCTCCTTGATCGGGTCGGCCACGGCGATGATCGCCGCCAGCTTGCCGTCGATCGCGGCGTAGAGGGGCGACTTGCCCTCGTTGCCGAGACGCTCGGCGATCTTGGCGAAACCGGCCACGTCATGGCCAAGCTCGGCCATGTAGCGGTCTGCGCCGATCTCGACGGGCTTGCCGCCGGCCACGGCCCTGACGCCGAACCCTGTCACCGACTCGAAGTTCGAGACGGCGGGCAGCGTAAGGCCTTCCCCGGCGGCCGCGTCCACGATCGCACGGGCGATCGGGTGCTCCGACTTCTCCTCGACCGCGGCGACGAGGCTCAGGACCTCGGCCCGCTCGAACCCGGCGGCCAGTTCCAGATCGGTCAGCGCGGGGGCGCCTTCCGTCAGCGTGCCGGTCTTGTCCACCGCCACGACCCTGGCATCCTTCAGCAGCTGGAGCGCTTCGCCCTTGCGGAACAGCACGCCCATCTCGGCGCCGCGCCCGGTGCCCACCATGATCGAGGTCGGCGTGGCGAGGCCCATCGCACAGGGGCAGGCGATGATCAGGACCGCGACGGCGTTCACCAGCGCGAAGGTCAGCGCCGGGTCGGGACCGAAGAAGAACCAGATGCCGAAGGTCAGCGCCGCCACCGCCATGACGGCCGGGACGAACCACATGGTGACGCGGTCCACCAGCGCCTGGATTGGCAGTTTCGAGCCCTGCGCCTCCTCGACCAGGCGGATGATCTGCGCCAGCACCGTGTCCCCGCCGACCGCAGTGGCGCGAAAGGCGAAGGCGCCTTTCTGGTTCACGGTGCCGCCGGTCACGGCAGCGCCCGCCTGCTTCTGGACGGGGATGGGCTCGCCGGTGATCATCGATTCATCCACCCAGCTCTCGCCCTCGACCACCTCGCCGTCCACGGGGACGCGCTCGCCCGGACGGACCTCGACGAGATCGCCGGGAGCCACGTTGGCCACCGCGATGTCCTCGACGCGGCCGCCCCGGCGCACGCGCGCGGTCTTGGGCTGCAGGCCAACAAGGCGGGTGATCGCCTCGGAGGTGCGGCCCTTGGCGCGCGCCTCGAGATAGCGGCCGAGCAGGATCAGCGTCACGATAACGGCTGCCGCCTCGTAATAGACGTTGACGGTGCCCGCCGGCAGCAGGCCGGGGGCGAAGGTGGCGACAAGTGAATAACCGAAAGCCGCCAGCGTGCCGACCGCGACAAGGCTGTTCATGTCAGGCGCGCCACGGAACAGGGCGGGAAGGCCCTTCTGGTAGAAGCGGATGCCGGGGATGGCGAGGACCAGCAGCGTCAGCGCGAACTGGATATACCAACTGGCCTGCATGCCGATGGTGCCCGCGACGAGGTCATGGACGGCGGGAATGAGGTGGCTGCCCATCTCGAGGACGAAGACCGGCAGGGTCAGCGCCGCCGCCAGGATCAGGTCGCGCCGCAGCGTCTCGCGCTCGGCCTCCTTGCGGGCGTTGGCCTGCGCCTCATCGGCCCCGCCGCCGTCGATCAGCCGCGCCTCGTAGCCGGTTTCGGTGATGGCCCGCAGCAACGCGCCGGCATCGGCCGGGCCCGTGACGGTCGCGCGCTCGGTGGCGAGGTTGACGGTCGCCGAAGCAACGCCGGGCACCGCCTGCAGCGCCCTTTCGACCCGGCCCACGCAAGAGGCGCAGGTCATCCCCTCGATGGCGATCTCGACCGCACCCTGGGGCTTGGGCACGTCATAGCCCGCGCTTTCCACCGCACCCACCAGCGCGGCACGCTCGACCGGCGCGCTGAGACGGATGTCGGCGCGCTCGGTGGCCAGGTTGACATTTGCCGAGGCGACGCCGGGCACGGCCCGCAGCGCCTTCTCGACCCGGCCCACGCATGAGGCACAGGTCATGCCCTCGATGGACAGGCTGATCGGGGGCAGATTGATGCTGCCGGCTCCGGGCTCGCGATCTCGCGCTGGGGCGGTCATGAAGGGGGTCTCCTTGAAGCTATTCCATCATCCGCCAAGGGAGATAAGGGTTCCCATCGCTGGAAGGTCAAGACCTGTCAGGATCGATTCTTTCCTCTTGACCTTCCAGCGATGGGAAACCCTATCTCACCTTGCATGAGACGAACCACAGGAGGCACTCATGCAGTTCCACATTGAAAATATGACCTGCGGCGGCTGCGCGTGCGGCGTGACCAGGGCGATTCACACGGTTGATCCCGCAGCGAACGTCGAGGCCGATCCCCCGAAGCGCAAGGTCGTCGTCACCTCCGGGCAGCCCCGCGCCGCCTTCGAGGCCGCGCTGGCCGAGGCGGGCTTTCCCGTCGCGCCGGTGGGGACGGTCGCCTGATGAACAAGCTGTCCGTTCTGTTCATGGCGACCGCGCTTGCCGCCGCGGGCGGACTGGCCGTTGCGCAATCGCAGATCGTGGATGAAGGCGTTACGATCACGGATCGTTCGGACATGGGTCATGGCGCGCATGGTGCGGCTGCCTCCGACAGCCCGGCAGTTCAGGCCTACATGGCCGCAAACGACCGCATGCATGCCGGGATGGCCGTCGAGTTCAGTGGCGACGCCGACGTGGATTTCATGCGCAGCATGATCCCGCACCATCAGGGCGCCATCGACATGGCGCGCGTCGTGTTGGGACACGGCGAGGACCCGCAGATCCGTGCCCTCGCCGAAGACGTGATCGCGGCGCAGGAGGGCGAGATCGCCATGATGCGCGAGTGGCTGGCCGCCCGCGGTCAGTAACAGGCTCGCGCCCCCCAAGGGATAGCGAGGGCCCGCCAATGAGACGGCGGGCCCTATTGTTCTGACCGACCGCGGCTCGGTGCCTGGCCGGTAGCTGGCGCCGGAGCGAACTCCGGCGCCGATCGCTCAGCGCGCCGGGCCGCCGTAGACGATGCCGTTCGGGCGATCGCCAACCGGCACTGTCTTGACCACTTCCTGGCTCCCCACGTCGATGATCGACACGGTATCGTCGGCGATGTTGGTCACGAACACATAGACCCCGTCCGCCGATGCCGATACTCCATGGGCGCCGCGGCCGGTGGTGATGGTCTTCACCACCTGACCGATTGCGGTGTCGATCACGGATACGGTGTCGTTCGGCTCGGCCTCGGTGCCCTGATTGGCGACATAGACGAATTTCCCATCCTGCGTCGCGATGAGCTGGATCGGGTTCGGCCCGACGTCGATCCTGTTCGTCACCTCGCGGGTTGAAGTGTCGATCACGGCGACGCGGTTCTCGTCGCGCAGCGAGACATAGACCTGATCGCCCGAGGGCGTGAACCCGACCTGAACCGGCGCGGTCCCGATCGGAATGCGCGCGACCTCGGACAGCGCCTGGGTGTCGATGACGGACACGGACCCGTCCTCGACATTGGCCACGTAAAGCTGGGTCTCATCCGGGCTGAGCCGTAGGCCGTGCGGATAGTCCCCCGTCGCGATACGCCCGATGACTTCGGCCCGTGCGAGATCGACGACCGCGATCTCGTCTCCGCCGGCCAAGGAGACATAGGCGCGCCCCTGCCGGTCAGCGACCACATGGGCCGGGTGCGAGCCTACCGCGACGGTCGCCTTGGGCGCCGAGAGGTTCTGCGGATCGAGAATGACCAACAGACCCTCGGCCGCACCGTCCCCGCCGTGCCCATGCCCGTCCGACCCGTGATCCCCTTCGACGGCAGGATCGCCAACGGCCAACAGCAGCTTGCCGTCAGGCGTCAGGTCGACGTTGTGGGGCGCGATCGGGATCAAAACCGTGTCGACCGCTCCGGTGGCGAGATTGATGGCGCTGATGGAATTGCCGCCTTCATTGGCGGACCAGACAGTCCCGCCGGTCTGACCAAAGGGCGCAGGTGCCTCGCCGGCCTTCGCCTCCAGCCATGCCTGCATTTCGGCGATCTCGCCTTCCTGCACCGCGATGATCTGCTCCGCCCACTCCCTTGTCTTCGGGTCGTCGCCATACTGCAGGACGATCCGGGCCATATCGATCGCGCCCTGATGATGCGGGATCATGCCCCGGACGAAGGCGACATCCGGATCGTCGGCCATGACGCCGTCCATCATCGGTCCGTGCATTTCATTCATCGATTCGACGTAGGCCCGGGTGAAATCCGGAAGGCTTTCGTTAACCGGGGCCGCCCCGGCGTTCGGCGCGCCCATCATCCCCTGCATCATCCCACCCTGCATCATCTGGCGCATCGCGCCCATGCATTCCGGGGTCATGGCCTGGCACTGCTCGGGCATCATCCCTTGCATGCCGGGCATCTGGCCTGAAGGCGGCGTTGGCGCGGGCGCCTGCTCCGCCTGTGCGGGCGGGGTTCCCGGGTGATGGGTGTCATGTCCGGCCTGCGCGAGAGCAGCGCCTGGCAGGCCTGCCAGCAGGCTGACAGTAAGGGCGATTACGATTGCTGTTCGGTTCATTGGATTTCATCCTCTGGTTCCGGAGCACCGGCCCGGATTTGCGGGCGCGGCTCTCCATCCTGTTCGTTTGTCTTTCGGGTTTGCGCGGAGCGGCCGGAGACGTCTCTCGTCCTCGCGGCGATCCCTGCGCATCACGCAGCGATGAGACGTGGCGGCTTCAGGATGCCTTCGGGTGATCGGTCGTGCGGATCAGTGCGCACAACCGTGAAAACCTCACCGTTCACGGACGGGCCGAACGTCGGCGGCGCGACGAGAACCGCGGCGGCCAGACAGATCTGGCAGCAGTCCGCCGGACCCTGGCCACTGTCCTCGTTCAGGCAGCCTGCCGATTGATCTGCGCCATGCTCGTCCGGCAGGTGAGGCTGGGCGCAGTGGCTTGCCGTGGCGGCGACCTGCTGCTGGTGGATGGCGTGTCCGGCGGGGCCGGCATGTACCGGGACCTGCAGAACCAGGGCGCCGATGGCAAGCAGCAGGATGCAAACCGCAAACTGGCGCAATCGACCGCATCTCACCCGGAAGGCAGCTCGCACCCGCCCGGTCATGCGCCACTTTCCTTCCCGGCGGCACGCCGGGCCAGTGCGATGTCGCGTTCACGTCTCCCGCCACCCGACGCCGCGAGACCGCCCCGCTGACGGAGGCAAGCCGCCTCGGCCAGGTGCTGTTTCGGATCATTCGCAAGTCGGGCGATCATGTCGGCAGCCCCGTGTCAGATTTCCCGTGGACCGAGAAAGCGCCCGAAGCTCCGGACGGTCGGGCCGAACAGGAACGCTTCATAGGGCTCGGGATCGACGCCCGGAAAATCCATGCCGGGCGAGCCGGCCGGCATGCCGGGAACGGCCAGCCCCGTCGCGTCAGGCCGCTCGGCCAGAAGGCGGCGGATGGCTGCGGCAGGCACATGGCCCTCGACCACGTAGCCGCCCACCTCGGCGGTGTGGCAGGAGGCCAGTTCGGCCGGGACGCCGAGCCGCTGCTTGAGGCTGTCCATATCGGAGGATTCTACCACCTTCACCGGGAAGCCTGCGGCCTCGATATGCGCGACCCAGCCATCGCAGCAGCCGCAGGATGGATCCTTGCTGACGCTCACCAGCGGCAGCGCTTCGGCATGTCCCCGCCTTGGCATGGACATCAGCAGGGGCAGCGCGCCGGCAGCGGCCAGAACGGTGCGCCGGCTGATGGGGTGATCGTTTCTCATCGTCAAACCTCGTTTCATGGATTCATTATCTCGCCGTCACGGTCCGGGCGCGACGCACGAAGGGGTGAGCAGGTGCTTGCATGCTGCGGCATGGTGCCGGCAGAGGCGCGCCAGCGGGCATCACAGCTTCACCCTCCGCAGCCGAGCGGCATTGGTGATCACGCTGACCGAGGACAGCGCCATGGCGGCCGCCGCGATGATCGGCGACAGCAGGATGCCGAAGAACGGATACAGCACCCCGGCCGCGACCGGCACGCCCAGAGCGTTGTAGATGAAGGCGAAGAACAGGTTCTGGCGGATATTGCCCATGACCGCTTCCGACAGCTTGCGGGCGCGGACGATGCCGGTCAGATCGCCCTTGAGCAATGTGACGCCCGCGCTTTCCATCGCCACATCGGTGCCGGTGCCCATGGCGATGCCAACGTCCGCAGCGGCCAGCGCCGGGGCGTCGTTGACGCCGTCGCCGGCCATCGCCACCACCTCGCCCGCCGCCTTGTGCCGCTGCACGACCGCGCTCTTCTGGTCGGGCAGCACCTCCGCCTCGACCTCGTCGATGCCGAGCTGGCGCGCGACGGCCTTCGCCGTGGTCCAGTTGTCGCCGGTGAGCATCACCACGCGGATGCCCTGCTCCTTGAGCGCGGCGAGCGCC
Organism: Paracoccus binzhouensis; assembly: GCF_016446475.1. GTDB lineage: Bacteria > Pseudomonadota > Alphaproteobacteria > Rhodobacterales > Rhodobacteraceae > Paracoccus > Paracoccus binzhouensis. The sequence continues at coordinate 35,852 of NZ_JAEHFP010000028.1, forward strand.
TCGGGCGTCGATGGCTTGACCGGATCGGCGATGGCAAAGATGGCCGCAACCTGCCCGTCCACCCCCATGAAGATCGCGGTTGCGCCGTCCTCGCGCAGCCGGTCGGCCTCATCGGCCAGCGGCGCGACATCGACGCCCTGCTCGGCGAGGAACTTGGCATTGCCAAGGGGAATGCGCTTGCCCTCGACCACTCCGAGCGCGCCCTTGCCGGTGGGTGAGTCGAAATCCGCGACCGGTGCGAGTTCAAGGCCGCGCTCCTCGGCCGCCCGCACGATGGCCAGCGCCAACGGATGCTCGCTGGCGCGTTCGACACTGGCGGCAAGGCGCAAGGCTTCTTCCTCGGTAAAGCCAGCAGCCGGAACGATGGCGGTGACGGCGGGCCGGCCCTCGGTCAGGGTGCCGGTCTTGTCGACGATGATGGTGTCGACCTTCTCCATATGCTCCAGCGCCTCGGCGTTCTTGATCAGCACGCCCGCCTGCGCGCCGCGCCCGACGCCGACCATGATCGACATCGGCGTCGCCAGCCCCAGCGCACAGGGGCAGGCGATGATCAGAACCGAGACCGCCGCGATGAGACCGAACGAGAAGCGCGGCTCGGGACCCCAGATCGACCAGGCGATGAAGGCGAGCACCGCGACCACGATCACCGCCGGGACGAACCAGCCGGAGACCTGATCGGCCAGCCGCTGGATCGGCGCGCGGCTCCGCTGCGCCTCGGCGACAAGCTGGACGATCTGCGACAGCATGGTGTCGCGGCCGACCTTCTTCGCCTCGATCACCAGCGCGCCGGACTGGTTCATGGTGCCGCCGATGGCGGTGGCGCCGACCTCCTTGGTCACCGGCATCGACTCGCCGGTCACCATCGATTCATCGACGGCGCTGCGACCCTCGAGCACCTCGCCATCGACCGGAACCTTCTCGCCGGGCCGCACCCGCAGGCGGTCGCCGACATGAACGGTGTCGAGCTGAACCTCCTCCTCGGTGCCGTCGTCGCGGATGATCCGGGCGGTCTTGGGGGCAAGGTCGAGCAGCGCGCGGATCGCGCCGCTGGTGCTCTCTCTCGCGCGCAACTCCAGCACCTGCCCGAGCAGCACGAGCACGGTAATGACCGCCGCCGCCTCGAAATAGACCGCGACCGAGCCGTCGGGCTGGCGGAACTGGTCAGGAAAAATGCCCGGCGCCAGCGTCGCCACGACGCTGTAGATCCAGGCCGTGCCGGTGCCCATGGCGATCAGGGTGAACATGTTGAGGCTGCGGTTGACCAGCGACTGCCAGCCGCGCTGGAAGAATGGCCAGCCCGCCCAGAGAACGACTGGCGTGGCGAGGAGCAGTTGCAGCCAGTTCGAGGCCTGCTGACCGATGGCGTGGGTCAGCCCGAAAAGATGCCCGCCCATCTCGAGGACGAACACCGGGATCGTCAGAGCAAGGCCGATCCAGAACCGGCGCGTCATGTCGATCAGTTCTACATTCGGCTCTGCCTCTAGGCTGACCAGAACCGGCTCCAGCCCCATGCCGCAGATCGGGCATGATCCGGGCCCGACCTGCCGGATCTCCGGGTGCATCGGGCAGGTGTAGATCGTCCCTTCGGGAACCGGCTCTGCCTTGGCCGCCGCGGCGGCCGGATCGAGATAGCGTTCCGGCTCGGCCAAGAACTTCGCCCGGCACCCGGCCGAGCAGAAGTAATATGGCCGACCGGCATGCTCGGCCTTGTGCTGGGTCGTGTGGGGATCGACCATCATTCCGCAGACCGGGTCCTTGACCTTGTGCGTGTCGTCCTGCGCGGCGGCTGCGTGGTCATGCGCGTGATCATGCACATGTCCGTGGGCCGAATGGGCGTGAGTCTGGTTCTGGTGATCGTGTTCCGTCTTGCTGGTCATGTTCACGCCTCCTCGGCGTTTCCTGAGCTTGCGTTTCGTCTGTTCTGCGCCTTCCAATCGCTGGAAGGTCAAGAGGTGATTGGATTCCGGAGTTCCTGCCGTCAGTGACTACCGTGGACCTTTCCGACGCTGGCCCGTCCTGACCCGGCATGTGACCGCGTGATGTCGATGTCGGCCGCGGTCTCCTCACCATCGAGACAGTATTCCTCGATCTGCAACGTCGAGAAGTAGATGTTGAACTGCTGGCGCAGAAGATTGTTCGCCTGCCGCAGCACCCGCTCGCCGTCCTGCCAGTTCCGAACGCAGATATGGCTCGAGAAGACATTGCGCCCGGATGTCAGGCTCCAGGCATGGACGTGATGCACGTCCGTCACCCCCTCCAATTGCCGGATGGCCTCGATGGCGGCTTCCAGGTCGAGGTCTTCCGGCGTGCCTTGCAGCAGGATGTGCAATGCCTCGCGCAGAATGCCCCAGGAGGCCCAGAGCAGCACCAGTCCGAAGGCCATGCCAAGCAGAGGATCGATGGCCATAAAGCCCGTGAACCGGATCACCAGCGCAGAGATGATGATCAGGAAGCTGCCGACGAAGGTCTGCAGGATGTGCCAGTAGGCGCCGCGCATGTTCAGGTTGCCCTTCTGGCGCTCGTACAGCAGCCAGAGCGCGACAAGCTCGGTGGCGATCCCGCCCGCAGCGGCAAACAGCATCGGCGTCGTGGCCAGCTCGATCGGCTCCATGAGGCGCATCGCGCCCATCCACAGCACCAAAAGCGCCATCGCGACGAGAAACAGGCCGTTGAAAAGGGCGCCGAGGATCTCGGCCCGGACATAACCGAAGGTGCGCGCCGGGCTGGATTTCCGCTCGGTCAAGCGTAGCGCGACCAGCGCGATGAGCACGCCGCCCACGGCCGAGAAGGTGTGAAAGGCATCGGAGATGACGGCGACCGAGCCCGTCCAGATGCCGATTCCCAGCTCGATGACAAAGTAAAGGCCGGTGAGCCAGCCCGAGATGACAAGCGCCTTGCGATCGCCGCCCACGGGCATGTGACCGGCATGGCCGCCGTGAGACATCGACATGAGTCCGCCTCCTTGTTGCTGAGGGAGAACGCCGGGATCCGGCGTTCTCGGTTTGGCCTATGCGCTGACCGCGAATTCGGTCATCATGCCGGTTTCGAGATGCGGCATGTGGTGGCAATGCAACATCCAGCGCGCCGCCTCACCGGCGTCGAGCGCCACATCGACCATCGACATCGGCGGCACATAGACCGTGTCGCGCAACGCGCCCGCGACCGCACGTCCGTTCAGCCTGACGACCTGGAAGACATGCCCGTGCAGATGCATCGGGTGACCCATCATCGACATGTTGTGAAAGGACAGCACTACCCGCTCACCACTGCGCGCGGCTATCGGGCGATGCTGTCCCCAGACGGCTCCGTCGATCGTCCAGACATAGGGCTGCATCGAGCCGCCCAGCATCACCATATGGCTGCGGTCCACCGGCCGATCCGGCAGCGCCTCCGCCGCGAGCAGACGCGACTCCTGCGCCAGGTCGGTGTCGAAGGCGGGGGCTTCCGATTCAGCCACGGCATCGATGCGCCGGATTTCGGCACCCTGCGTGGCAAGGATCAGGCCGGTGCGCTCACGCGCGCCTTCCCGCAGCGCGAGGATCGGCCAAGCGCCGCCCTCGTTCGGCAGGTCGATCTCCAGATCGAGCCGCTGGCCCATGGCCAGGCCGAAGCGCGTGCCAGAAACCGGCTGAACCGCATGTCCGTCCACCGCAACAAGCCGCGCCTGCGCCTCGCCGGTCTCGATCCAGAACACTGTCGCCGCGGCGGCGTTGATGCTGACCTGCCCGGCATAGCCGGTCAGGATGTTCAGCCCGATGGCCGCGATGGCATAGATCAGGAAGGGCACCAGCACCGCATTGGCCCAGTAGCTGTCGATGACCAGCGGCACGACCAGGAAGGCTACTGCCAGGATCGCGTAATAGCCCCAGCGATCCAGCTAAAGCTGAATTTCTCGAAGCCCGCAAAGCGTTTCATACGCCATCGCCTTCCTGCTCGCCGAGGATGCCAGCGGCGTCACCGGTGCGTTCATTCCGGTGTCGGGGCGGGTCTGAGGCTTCGCTTAGACAGGCTCGGTCCGGACAAGCCGGACATCGACCTCGCGCTCAACGAAATCCCATTCCCGCGTCGCTCGCAGCCGCGCCAAAAGCCTGTCGAACGCCGGCTCATCGGCCGGTGCGAACTCGAACCAGGTCAGGAAATCGAACGGCTCGCCGAGGTCGCGGCTGTGGTGCAGCCGGCGCGCGATCGCCGGAAGGTACTCCATGCCGATCGCCGTGTGCTGCGAGGTCTCTTCGAAGATCGCGCGTCTGTCATCCTGCGCGAGGTCCCACCAGGCCGCCGACTTTTTGATTGGGATCAGGGCTGCATGGGTCGCCTGTCGGCGGTCGAGGCCCTCCTGGCGCGCCCTCAGGCCGGCCACCTCGTCTCGCGTCGCATAGCGGAGGTTGCTGACCGTGCCGAGCAGGCGCCAACTTGTAGGGTCATCGATCGGGCCGGGCTCCCAGGGGTGGATGGTCAGGGCCTCGGCCGGTGCGAGGCCGGCGCCGCGATAGGCCGCGATCGAGGAGATACGCCAGTCTCCGTGCGCTCCGGCGCTGAAGGCATAGGTCGACGCCATGGCGGTCCCGATCTTGCTAATCACCCGACA
>NZ_JAEHFP010000029.1 GCF_016446475.1 Paracoccus binzhouensis
GCCTGCGCGGCCGGGGCCTCGGTCGCCGTCTCGGCCGGGGCTTCCGGGGCCGGGGCTTCCGGCGCGGCGGCGGGGGTGTCGGCCGGCGCCTCCTCGGCCTCCGGAGCCGGGGCGGTCACCGGGTCGCTGCCCAGCGAAACCTGACCGTTCGCCAGGCGCTGCCAGCTTTCCTTCAGCGCCGCGACGCCGAAGGGGCGCTGATCCAGCCAGGCGCCGGCAAAGGCCAGCACCAGGCCCAGCACCAGCGCGATGGCCGCGCCGCGCGGCGCCCGGGTGCGGGCCACCGAGACCACGGCCATCAGCACCGAAAGCGCGCAGAGCGCCACGCCGGCCAGCAGCAGGATGTCGATCATCGGATCACCTTTCCGTTACGGATCTGTCGCCCGGGGCTTATTCCGGATCGGTGCGATAGATCAAGCGCTCGTCGCAGGGGGCGATGCGCAGGATGTTGGTGGTGCCCGGCACGTTGAAGGGCACGCCGGCCATGACCACGATCTGGTTCGATTCGTCGGCGAAGCCGAAATCCCGCGCCGCCTTGGCCGCGTTCACCACCGCCTGCTTGAAGCGTTCCAGCGACGGGGTCTTCACGCAATGCGTGCCCCAGGTCAGGCACAGCCGGCGCAGCGTGTCCTGTTCCGAGGACATGGCGACGATCGGCACCCGCGGCCGCTCGCGCGCCACCAGGCTGGCGGTGGTGCCGGACTGGGTGAAGGCGCAGATGGCGGAGATGTCGGTGGTCTCGGCGATCTCGCGCGCGGCGGCGACGATGCCGTCGGCCACGGTCTGGCGCTTGGCCTGGCGCGAGCTTTCGATGATCTCGCGATAGGTCGGGTCGCTTTCGACGGACCGCGCCACGTTGTCCATGGTCGCCACCGCCTCGACCGGATAGGCGCCGGCGGCGCTTTCGGCCGAGAGCATCACCGCATCGGCGCCCTCGTAGATCGCGGTCGCCACGTCGCTGACCTCGGCCCGGGTCGGCATCGGGCTTTCGATCATCGATTCCAGCATCTGGGTCGCCACGATCACCGGCTTTGCCGCCGCGCGGCAGGCGCGCACCAGCCGCTTCTGGATCGGCGGCACCGAATGCACCGGAAGTTCGACCCCCAGGTCACCCCGCGCCACCATGATCCCGTCCGAGACCTTGAGGATCTCGCTGAACGCGCGCACGGCGGCGGGTTTCTCGATCTTGGACAGGATGGCGGCGCGGCCCTTGGCCAGCTCGCGCGCCTCGATCACGTCCTCGGGGCGCTGCACGAAGGACAGCGCCAGCCAGTCCACCCCCAGCCCGCAGGCGAACTCCAGATCGTCGCGGTCCTTGTCCGACAGCGCCGCCAGGGGCAGCACCACGTCGGGCACGTTCACGCCCTTGCGGTTCGAGATGGCGCCGCCGGCCGTCACCGTGCAATCGGCGAAATCCGGGCCGCAGGCCTCGACCCGCAGGCGGATCTTGCCGTCATTGACCAGCAGCTCGGCGCCGGGTTCCAGCGCCGCGAAGATCTCGGGATGCGGCAGCTGCACGCGGTTCACGGTGCCGGGCGCCGGGTCCAGGTCGAAGCGGAAGGCCTGGCCGTCCTGCAGATCATGCGGGCCCTCGGCGAAGGTGCCGACGCGCAGCTTCGGGCCCTGCAGGTCGGCCAGCACCGCGATGGGCCGGCCCGATTCGGCCTCGACCTTGCGGATGATGTCGTAGCGGGCGCGCTGTTCCTCATGCGTGCCATGGCTCATGTTCAGGCGAAACACGTCCGCGCCGGCCTCGAAAAGGGCGCGGATGGTGGCGAAATCGCTGGATGCCGGCCCAAGCGTTGCCACGATCTTGACCTTGCGATGCCGTCTCATCCCGTTCTCCCGCCTGTTGTTTGCGCTATCGGCTGTTCTATAGCCCCATTCGCCGCCACGCGGCAACTGGGCCTTGCGCATGGCTTGCACTAAAGCCTTGCCCATGCGAGGCGAAGGAACCATGACGGCAGAGGCTTTCACGACCATCGGGGCGGACCGCCCCTCGCGCTGGCTGGTCACCTGCGACCATGCCAGCAACCGGGTGCCGGATTGGGTCAACGGCGGCGATCTGGGCATCGCGCCCGAGGACATGGCGCGGCACATCGCCTATGATATCGGCGCCGCGGGGCTGGCGCTGCACCTGGCGGAACGGCTGCGGGCGCCGGCGATCCTGTCGGATTTCTCGCGCCTGGTGATCGACCCGAACCGCGGCGAGGACGACCCGACGCTGCTGATGCGGATCTATGACGGCACCGTCATTCCGGCGAATCGCCGTGCCGATGCGGCCGAGCGGCAGAGGCGGCTGGATCGGCTTTATCATCCCTATCACGCCGCCTATGAGGCGCTGGCCTCGGCCCGGCCGGACCGGGCGATCTGCGCCGTCCACAGTTTCACCCGGCAGCTGCGCGGCAGGCCGCGCCGGCCCTGGGCGGTGGGGGTGCTCTATTCGCATCGCGACGAGCGGCTGGGCAAGGCGCTGGTGCGCGAATGCCGCGACCTGGGCTGGATCACCGGCGACAACGAGCCCTATTCCGGGCATCTGGACGGCGATTCCATCGACCGTCACGCCCTGGCGCAGGGCCGGCCCAACGTGCTGATCGAGGTCCGGAACGATCTGATCGCCGACGCGGGCGGGCAGGAGTTGTGGGCGACCCGGCTTGCCAGCCTGCTGGAGGGGTTCCTGAACCGCTGCGGGGTGTGACCGCCCTGCCCGCCCCGGCGCCCGGGCGCGGCGCGGGGCTGGACCTTCCGGCGCGGCTGGCCTATCGCGCGGCCCAGGAGCCAGCCTTGGGCGGCGGCATTGCCGCGACCGGGCTGGCGCGTTGGACACGACCATGACCCTGACCGGAAGACGTCTTCTGACCTTTGCGCTGGCCGCCATCGGCGGAGCGCTGTTCCTGGCGCTGCGCCTGCCGCTGCCCCTGCTGCTGGGCCCGATGCTGGCCTGCCTGATCGCCGCGCTGGCCGGGGCGCCGCTGGCCGGGGCGGGCGGCTTCGGCATCTTCATGCGCACCTTCCTGGGCGTGGCCGTCGGCGCCTCGATCACCCCGCAAGTGCTGGGCGAACTGCCCGAGATCGCCGCCTCGCTGGCGTTGGTGCCGGTCTTCATCGGCGCCATCGCCCTGGTCGGCTATCCGCTGTTCCGGCGGGTCTTCGGCTTCGACCACCCGACCGCCTGGTATGCGGCCATGCCGGGGGGCCTGCAGGACATGCTGGTCTTTGGCGAGGAGGCAGGCGGCGACGTGCGCGCCCTGTCGCTGGTCCATGCCACGCGCGTCCTGGTCATCGTCACCGTGGCGCCGCTGATCATGCAGAGCTTCTGGGGCGTGGACCTGTCGCAGCCGCCGGGCGCGCCGATCCGCGGCACCGACCCGGTCGAGATCGGGCTGATGGTCGCCGCCGGCCTTGTCGGCTGGAAGCTGGCCGAGCGGCTGGGCCTGTTCGGCGCCTCGATCCTGGGGCCGATGGTGCTGGCGGCGGGGCTGTCGCTGTCGGGCCTGATCCAGCACCGCCCCCCGGCCGAGATCATCCAGGCCGCGCAGTTCTTCATCGGCGTCGCGGTCGGGGTGAAATATGTCGGCATCACCGGCCGCGAGCTGCGCATCGACGTGACCGCGGGGCTGGTCTATGCGATGTTCCTGGCCCTGATCAGCCTGGCCTTCATCGAGCTGATCACGCATCTGGGGCTGGCGCCGACGCTGGATGCCTTCCTGGCCTACCTGCCGGGCGGGCAGGCCGAGATGGTGGTCATCGCCATCATCGCCGGGGCCGACCTCGCCTATGTGGTCAGCCACCACCTGCTGCGCATGATCATCGTCATCACCCTGTCGCCGCTGGTCTCGAAGCTGGTCGAGCGCCGGCGCTAGAGGAAGCTCTGCGGATCGATATCCACCGCCAGCCGCAGGTTGGCGGGGGCCTTCGGCGCGGCCGCCAGCCATTGCGCGATGGCGCCCTGCACCGGCGCCTGGCGCGGCGCGCGGACCAGCATCCGCACCCGGAAGCGGGCGCGAATGCGGGCGATCGGCGCCGGGGCCGGCCCGAACAGCTCGGCGCCGATGCTGCGCAGCGGCTCGGCGCGGCGGGCCAGCTCGCGGGCATAGTCCTCGACCACGAGCTGGTCGGGATGCGACAGGATGATCCCGGCCAGCCGGCCAAAGGGCGGCATCCCCGCCGCCTGCCGCGCCGCCGCCTCGGCATCCCAGAACGCCTCGTCCTCGCCCGAGAGGATGGCGCGGATCACCGGATGGTCCGGCTGGTAGGTCTGCAGAAGCGCCAGCCCCCGCGCATCGCCGCCCTCGCGCCCGGCCCGGCCGGCCACCTGCCGCATCAGCTGGAAGGACCGCTCGGCCGCGCGCAGGTCGGCGCCCTGCAGGCCCAGGTCGGCGTCGATCACCCCCACCAGCGTCAGGCGCGGGAAGTTGTGGCCCTTGGCGACGATCTGGGTGCCGATGATGATGTCGGTGCCGCCGGCGCCAATCTCGGCGATCGCCTCCTTCAGCGCCCGGGCCGAGTGGAACAGGTCCGAGGACAGCACCGTCGCCTTCGCCTCGGGGAAGCGTTCGGCCACCTCCTCGGCCAGCCGCTCGACGCCCGGGCCGATGGCGGTCATCTGGCCCTCGGTCCCGCAGCTTGGGCAGGCGGTGGGAATCGGCCTGGTCGCGCCGCATTGGTGGCAGACCAGGCGATTCTGGAAGCGATGCTCGACCATGCGGGCGTCGCAATGGTCGCAGCCGATCTGCTGGCCGCAGGCCCGGCAGGCGGTGATCGGCGCATAGCCGCGCCGGTTCAGAAACAGCAGCGACTGCTCGCCGCGTTCCTTGCGGGCGCGGATTTCGGCGGCCAGCCGGGGGCTGATCCAGCGGCCCTTCTCCATCTCCTGCTGGCGCAGGTCGATGGTGCCCATCTCGGGCAGGTCCGCCGTGCCATAGCGCGCCCGCAGGTCGAGGCGGCGGTATTTCCCCGAACCCGCATTCACCCAGCTTTCCACCGAGGGCGTGGCCGAGGCCAGCACCACCTGCGCAGCTTCGATGCTGGCGCGCAGCACCGCCATGTCGCGGGCGCTGTAATAGACCGCATCCTCCTGCTTGTAGCTGGAATCGTGCTCTTCATCGACGACGATCAGGCCCAGATCGGCAAAGGGCAGGAACAGCGCCGAACGCGCGCCGACCACCAGCCCGACATGATGCGTGGCCGCCATGGTCCAGAGCCGCCGGCGTTCGCTGCGGGTGATGCCGGAATGCCATTCCCCGGGCCGGGCACCGAAGCGCGCCTCGACCCGGTCGAGGAACTCGGCCGAGAGCGCGATCTCGGGCAGCAGCACCAGCGCCTGCCGGCCCTGGCGCAGGCATTCGGCGACGGCTTCCAGATAGACCTCGGTCTTGCCCGAGCCGGTGACGCCGCGCAGCAGCGTGGTGCCGTAGCCGCGGCGCTTCAACGCATCGCGCAGGGTCGCGGCGGCCTCGGCCTGGTCCTCGGCCAGCGGCTTGCCCGGCAGGCTCGGATCGAGCGTCAGATAGGGCACGTCGCGCGGCGCCAGCACCTCGGCCAGCGTTCCGGCCTTGACCAGCCCCTGCACCACGCCCGGACTGACCCCGGCCAGCTGCGCCAGCTCCCCCGGCGCGAAGCCGGCGCCGCCATGGTCCTCGATCACCCGCAAGACGGCGGCACGGGCATCGGTCATGCGCGCGGGCTCCGGCCCGGCGCGATGGATGATGCGCCGCGCCGAGGGCGGCTGGTCCAGGTCCGGCGCCCGCGTCGCCATGCGCAAAAGCGAGGGCAGCGGCGTCAGCGTGTATTCGCCCATGCGCACCAGGAATTCGATCATCCCCGGCGCCAGCGGCGGCGCGTCGATCAGCCGCGCCACCGGCCGCAGCTTCGCCGCATCGAAATCGCCGATCCCCGGCCCCCAGACCGCGCCCATCACCCGGCGCGGCCCCAGCGGCACCACGACGAGCTGGCCCAGCCGCACGCCGCCCTCGGGCGCGAGATAGTCGAGCACGCCGACCACCTCCTGCGTCAGCACCGCGATGCGCGCGCCATGGGGATAGAACAGCGGCGGGGCCATCTCAGGCCGGCATCGAGGCCAGGCCGATCAGCAGGAACAGCGGCCAGTTGCCGACCAGGAACGGACCGGCCGCCAGGGCCGGCAACAGGGCGATGAGATCGGGCTGAAAGGCTTCCAAGGCATTCTCCGGTTGCATGCGGCCGGGATAGTGGCATGCCGGCGCGCCTGCCCGCAAGCCGGGCCCCGCAAGCCGCGCAGGCCGGACTTCCCGCGCCGGCTGTTATGCGCTAAACCCACGGCAAAACCGCAAGAAGGGCTCCCTCCCATGAAATTCTTTGTCGATACCGCCGACGTCGCCGCGATCCGCGAATTGAACGACCTTGGCATGGTGGACGGCGTCACCACCAACCCGTCGCTGATCCTGAAATCGGGCCGCGACATCCTGGAAGTCACCAAGGAGATCTGCGACATCGTCGAGGGCCCGGTCAGCGCCGAAGTCGTGGCCGCCAAGGCCGAGGACATGATCCGCGAGGGCGAGCACCTGGTGAAGATCGCCCCGAACATCACCGTCAAGGTGCCGCTGACCTGGGACGGGCTGAAAGCCTGCAAGGTGCTGTCCTCGCAGGGCCACAAGGTCAACGTGACGCTGTGCTTCTCGGCCGCGCAGGCCATCCTGGCCGCCAAGGCCGGCGCCACTTTCATCAGCCCCTTCATCGGCCGGCTCGACGACATCAATTTCGACGGCATGGAGCTGATCGCCCAGATCCGCGAGATCTATGACAATTACGACTTCCAGACCCAGATCCTGGCCGCCTCGATCCGCTCGGTGAACCACATCACCGACGCCGCCCGCATCGGCGCCGACGTGATCACCGCACCGCCCGCCGTCATCAAGGCGATGGCGAATCACGTGCTGACCGACAAGGGGCTGGAGCAGTTCACCGCCGACTGGGCCAAGACCGGGCAGAAGATCGTCTGATGACCGAGCAGACCGCGGCCGAACTGACCGAGGACATCCGCGCCCGGCTGCTGGCGCAGCCCGAGCTGATCCTCTCCGACCGCGACCTGATGCGCGCGCTGATCGGCGCGCGCGAGGCCGAGGTGGGCGAGAACGTCATCGACATCCGCGGTCGCGCCATGCAGGCGCTGGAATCGCGGCTGGAGCGGCTGGAGGCGGCGCATGAATCGGTGATCTCGGCCGCCTATGACAACCAGTCGGGGATGAACACCATCCACCGCGCCGTGCTGTCGCTGCTGGAACCGACCGATTTCGAGGAATTCCTGGAAAACCTCGACATCGCCGTGGCGCCGATCCTGCGGGTGGAGACCCTGCGGCTGGTGATGGAATCGGGCGGCGAGATCCCGGCGCCCGAGGCCAGCGGCCCGCTGGTGATCGCGCCCTCCGGCACGATGGCCCGGCTGATCTCGGGCGGGCGGCGCATGCCGCGCGGCGACGACATCGTGCTGCGCCGCGTGGCGCGCGAGACCCTGCCCTTCCATGGCGAGGCCCGCGCCCCGATCCGCTCCGAGGCGCTGCTGCCCATCGACCTGGGCCCCGGCCGCTTCCCGGCGCTCTTGCTGATGGGCTCGGCCGATCTGGGGCGCTTCAACCCGGCGCAGGGCACCGATCTGCTGCGCTTCTTCGGCCAGGCCTTCCGGCTGGTGCTGATCTCCTGGCTGCGCAAATGACCGGCGGGGCCGAGCCTTTGGCGCTGGCCCCGGCCATGGCCGAGAACCTCGCGCGCTGGCTCGACAACGAGCGCGCGACCCGCGACCGTTCCGACCACACCATCCGCGCCTATCAGGCCGACCTGCTGGCCTTCCTGGCCTTCCTCGGCGGCTATCACGGCACGCCCGCCCTGCCCGCGACGCTGGGCCAGCTGACGCAATCCGACATGCGCGCCTTTGCCGCCGCCGAGCGCGGGCGCGGGCTTTCGGCCCGCTCGCTGGCGCGCAGGCTTTCGGCGACGCGCAGCTTCATCCGCTGGATGTCGGACCGGCACGGCTTCGACGCCTCCAGGGCGCTGGCCTCGCGCAGCCCGAAATTCACCCGCTCGCTGCCCCGCCCGCTGGCCCCGGACCAGGCCGAGGCGCTGCTGGAGATCGCCGGCACCGCCCATCCCGAGGCCTGGATCGCCGCCCGCGACACGGCGGTGCTGACGCTGCTCTATGGCTGCGGGCTGCGCATCTCCGAGGCGCTGGGGCTCGACGGTGCCGACTGGCCCTTCCGCGAGGCGCTGACCATCCGCGGCAAGGGCGGCAAGGAACGCCAGGTGCCGGTGCTGCCCGTCGCGCGCGAGGCGATCGCCGAATACCTGCGCCTCTGCCCCTACCCGCTGGAACCGGCAGCGCCGCTGTTTCGCGGCGCCCGCGGCGGCCGGCTGAATCCGGCGCTGATCTCGGGCGCCATGCGCCAGCTTCGCCAGGTCATGGGCCTGCCGCCGACCGCCACGCCGCATGCGCTGCGCCATTCCTTCGCCACGCATCTGCTGGCCGCCGGGGGCGACCTGCGCACCATCCAGGAACTGCTGGGCCATGCCAGCCTGTCCACGACCCAGGTCTATACCGGGGTGGACGACGCCCGGTTGCTGGAAACCTATCGCGCCGCCCATCCCCGCGCCTGAGCGGTTCACCGTTTCCCGATCCTCCGGCAACCGCACCGCCGGCACCCACGCCGCCCGGATGCACCTCTGGCGATTTCTTCGTTCCGCAAATACCCCTGCGGCCGCGCCGCCCGCGCCGGCTTTACAATCCCGCCGCGCCGCCGCAAAGGAGGGGCCATGTTCGATCTCTCCCTCGATCTCGTGCTGATGCTGGTGGGCGCCGCCTTTGCGGCCGGATTCGTCGATGCCATCGCCGGTGGCGGCGGGCTCATCACCGTGCCGGCGCTGCTGCTGGCCGGGCTGCCGCCGGCGCAGGCGCTGGCCACCAACAAGGTGCAGGGCGTCTTCGGCGCGGCGACGGCGGCGATCTCCTATGCCCGCCGCGGGCTGGTCGATCCGCGCCTGCAGCTGCCCGAGGCAGCGGTGGCCTTCGTCGCCGGGCTTTGCGGCGCGGCGCTGGTGACCTGGATCCCCACGCAGGCGCTGCGCTACGGGCTGCCGCTGGTGCTGATCGGCATCGCGGTGTTCTTCGCGCTGAAGCCGGGGCTGGACGACAGCGACCGCATGCGCCGCATCACGCCGCTGGCCTTCACCGCCAGCGTGGTGCCCGTCGTCGCCTTCTATGACGGGCTGGTCGGGCCCGGCACCGGATCGTTCTTCATGCTGGGCTTCGTCATGCTGGCGGGCTACGGCATCCTCAAGGCCACCGCGCATACTAAACTGCTGAACTTCGCCTCGAACCTGGGCGGGCTGGTCGCCTTCGCCGCGGTGGGCAAGCCGCTCTGGCTGCTGGGCGCCGCCATGGCGGTGGCGCAGATCGCCGGCGCGATGCTGGGTGCGCGGCTGGCGATGCGGATCGGCGCCAGGGTCATCAAGCCGCTGCTGGTCGTCACCTCGACCGCTCTGGCGCTGCGGCTGATCTGGCAGCTGCTCTGATCCTCCGGTCAGCCGGGAAAGCCGCGGGCGCGGCGCATCTCGCCGGTCTGGAGGCCGCGCCAGTTTCGGATCGGCCCGGTCAGGTATTTCTGCACCACCGGGTCGCTTTCCTCCAGCAGCCCCAGATGCACCATCAGCGCCGCGATCGCCGCCTCGGCGCCGCGGGTGCCGCCATCGGCGATCTTCAGCGCGATGCCCAGGCCCCGCTCGGGAACGATGCCGACGAAGACCGCCTCGGCGCCGGTCTTGACCGCGGCGCGGCCCTTCATGGCGCGCATCAGCTCGGTGCAGGCCCGGCCCTCGCCGGCGACCAGCTCGGGATGGGCGATCATCGCCTCGACCAGCCGGCGCTGCGCGGCGCCGCGCCGGCCCGGCCCGGGCTGCGCGAAGGCGGCCATGGCATGGGCCAGCCCCTCGACCGTGCAGGCGAAATTCGGCGCCGAGCAGCCGTCGATGCCCCAGCCGGCGGCGGTCTCGCCCGTCACCTCCTCGAAGGCGCGGCGCACGGCGCGCTGCACCGGGTGGTCGATCTCGACATATTCCGGCCCGGCGTTCATGTGCCGCTTGAGTGTCAGGAAGCCGGCATGCTTGCCCGAGCAGTTGTTGTGGATCTGGCAGGGCCGGCTGTCCGAGCAGAGCAGCCGCCGGTGCTCCTCGGGATCGCGCGGCATGTGGGCGCCACAGCGCAGGTCCTCCTCCTCGAGGCCCAGGGCGGTGAGCCAGCGCTCGACCCGCCCGGTATGGATGCGGCCGCCGTTATGGCTGGCGCAGGCCAAGGCCAGATGCTCGTCGGTCAGCCCGGCCGCGTCGGCGGCGCCGCTTTCGACCAGCGGCAGGGCCTGGATCATCTTGCAGGACGAACGCGGGAAGATCACCGTGCCGGGATTGCCCCAGGCTTCGACCACGCCGTCCGCGTCGCAGATCACCACGTGACCCAGATGCGTGCTCTCGCGCAGACCGCCCCGCCACAATTCGATGAGTCTAGCCGCAGTCATGGGTCGCTTTTCCTCTGACAATCGCGCGATTTTCCGCAAACGGGGTTTTTCTACCCGGCATTTTCGCATTATCTTGCAGCCAGATGGTTGAAAACACCACCGTCATCGGCAACAAACCGGAACGAACCGGACCATGGCAGGAGGCCAGAGCATGTTGAAATCCGCGCCGCGCGCCGCAGCGGCAGCCGCTGCAATCGTGATCGCCGCTTCTTCGCCGGTCCTGGCCCAGGACTCGACGAACGTCATCGGGACCGAGGGCGACTGGACCGTCTTCTCGGCGAACAGCCCCAAGGAATGCTGGGCCGTCTCGGCACCGAAATCCACCCAGAACCTGGATTCCAACGGCAATCCCAAGGAAGTGACGCGCGGCGACATCCGGCTTTACGTGGCCTATCGTCCCGGCCAGGACGGCGAGGTCTCGTTCTCGGGCGGCTATCCCTTCGCGCCGGATTCGGCGGTCGAGGTGAATATCGGCGGCAATGTCTTCAAGCTGTTCACCGAAGGCGAAAGTGCCTGGACCGGCTCTCCGTCGGAAGACAGCAAGCTGGTCTCGGCGCTGCGCGCGGGCTCCTCGGCGGTGATCACCGGGCGCTCGGCCCGGGGCACGGTGACCAAGGACACGTTCAGCCTGTCCGGCATCACCGCCGCGACCAACAAGGCGCAGGCGGCCTGCAAATAAGCCGCATCCCACGGGTCCGGCAAAGACAGGGGCTTCGGCCCCTGTTTTCTTTTGGGCCGCTTTGCCCTATATAGGCCCATTGCCCCCCTTGCCGCCCGGACAAGCCAGCCATGAACGCCCCGTCGCCCGTCACGCCCCCCGTCACGCCTGCCGCCCCGATCACCCAGGACCTGCTGACCATCCCGCGCAAGCTACCCGAGACGGCGCGGCGCAACCTGGTCGGCCTGACGCGCGAGCAGCTGCGCGAGGCGCTGATCGAGGCCGGCACCCCGGAAAAGCAGGCCAAGATGCGCGTCGGCCAGGTCTGGCAATGGCTCTATCACTGGGGGGTGCGCGATTTCGCGCAGATGACCAACCTGGCCAAGGACTACCGCGCCCTGCTGGCCGAGAAGTTCGAGATCGCCCTGCCCGAGATCGTCACCCGCCAGATCAGCGCCGACGGCACCCGCAAATACCTGCTGCGCATCGCCGGCGGGCATGAGGTCGAGACGGTCTATATCCCCGAGGAAAACCGCGGCACGCTGTGCATCAGCTCGCAGGTGGGCTGCACCCTGACCTGTTCCTTCTGCCATACCGGCACGCAGAAGCTGGTGCGCAACCTGACGGCGGGCGAGATCGTCGGCCAGGTCATGGTCGCCCGCGACGACCTGGGAGAATGGCCGAAGCCCGGCGCGCCCAAGGACGAGACGCGGCTGGTTTCCAACGTCGTGCTGATGGGCATGGGCGAGCCGCTCTACAATTTCGACAATGTCCGCGACGCGATGAAGGTGGTGATGGATGGCGAGGGCATCAGCCTGTCGCGCCGCCGCATCACGCTGTCGACCAGCGGCATCGTGCCCGAGATCGCCAAGACCGCCGAGGAGATCGGCTGCCTGCTGGCAGTCAGCTTCCACGCCACCACCGACGCGGTGCGCGACAAGCTGGTGCCGGTGAACCGCAAGTGGAACATCGAGACGCTGCTGAACGCGCTGCGCGACTATCCGCGCCTGTCGAACAGCGAACGCATCACCTTCGAATACGTGATGCTGGACGGGGTGAACGACAGCGACGAGGACGCCCGCCGGCTGGTCAAGCTGATCCGCGGCATCCCGGCCAAGATCAACCTGATCCCGTTCAACGAATGGCCGGGCGTCGCCTATCGCCGCTCGAGCTGGGAACGGATCGAGGCCTTCGCCGACATCGTGCACAAGGCCGGCTATGCCTCGCCGATCCGCACCCCGCGGGGCGAGGACATCATGGCCGCCTGCGGCCAGCTGAAATCCGCGACCGAGCGCGGCCGCAAGTCCCGCGCCGAAATCGCGGCCGAGGCGGGCAGCGCCGCCTGAACCATCCCCGGGGCGCCTCGTCGCGGCGCCCCGTCTTTTCCGTTTTCCGGATACCCGCCTGTCCGGCGGCGCGCCGGCGTCAGGCCGGGACCGCGGCCAGTTCCAGCACGCGGTCTTCCTCGCGGCCGAAACCCTTGATCTCGATCCGGTCGGCCTCGACCGAAACGATGGCAAAGCAGGACTGGTCGGGCGTATCCACCATGCCGCGGAAATTCACGAAATGCTGCTTGCCGATGGCGGCGTAATTGCCGGCATGGTTGTGGCCGTTGAACCAGGCCAGGCAATGCGGATGCGCCTTGACCAGCTCGACGATGCGCTCGCTGTCCCAAAGATTGTGCTCGTTTGCCGGATAGACCGGGTAATGGCACAGCAGGATGGCGCGCTCGCCCGCCCCGGCCGCCGCCTTCAGCCGCTCGTCCAGCCAGGCAAACTGCTCGTCCGACAGCGAGCCGTTCCAGCTTTGCGCGTTCTCGGCGCCGGTTTCCTTCAGCTTCGCCAGCCGCTCCTCGGCCAGGGCGCGGCGCGGGTCGTCCTTGGGCGGCGCGAAGGTCGAAACGTCGTTGCCGTCCACCACGATGAAGCGGATGCCCTTGACCGCGAAATCGTAATGGGGCGCCGGCATGCCCACGGTGCGGACCACCGAGGGGATCCATTCCGGCGGATAGTCATAGTCGTGATTGCCCAGCAGGAAATGCTTGCGGTGCTTGAGCCGGTCATAGACCGGCAGGATATGGCTGTAGCTTTCCCAGTGCCGGTCGATGATGTCGCCCAGCGTCACCACGAATTCCAGGTCGTCGTGCTGGTTCAGCTCGGCGATGGCCGCGTCCAGCTTCCACAGCGAATTGCCATAGAAGCGGGTGGCGGTGGCGTTCGGGACGACCGGGGCGAATTGCGGGTCGCTGATCACCCCGAAGCGGAAGGGCGTGAAGCCGGCCGGGGCGGTTGCGCCGTCCTGCGCCAGCGCCGCCGTGCCGGCGGCGGCGGTCGAGACGAGGGCGGCGGCGGCCGGTGCCGCTGCCAGCAGATCGCGACGGGTCAACATGGTTGGTCCTCCTGAGTCAGACGATTTCAATGCGCCCGGCTTAGCGGGCTTCCTTGACGGCAGGGTGACATCGGCCGCCCGCCGCCCGGCTTCACGATTCCGGCACAATCGCGGGCGAACTTGCCCCCCG
Organism: Paracoccus binzhouensis; assembly: GCF_016446475.1. Classification (GTDB taxonomy): domain Bacteria; phylum Pseudomonadota; class Alphaproteobacteria; order Rhodobacterales; family Rhodobacteraceae; genus Paracoccus; species Paracoccus binzhouensis. The sequence goes on from NZ_JAEHFP010000029.1 coordinate 13,712, forward strand.
AGCCTTGCCGCCTTAGAAGCGTCACGACCCGCGAGAGAGGTGCCGCATGACCCAGCCGACACATCCGAAACCCGTCGTCCTGTGCATCCTGGACGGCTGGGGCATCTCGGACCGCCCGGAACAGAGCGCCCCGGACCAGGCGCGCACGCCGAATTTCGACAGGCTGATGCGCGACTGCCCGCATGGGACGCTGGTGACCTTCGGACCTGATGTCGGCCTGCCCAAGGGCCAGATGGGCAATTCCGAGGTCGGCCATACCAATATCGGCGCCGGCCGCGTCGTCGCCATGGACCTGGGCCAGATCGACCTGGCGATCGAGGATGGCAGCTTCTACGAGAATGCCGCCCTGGGCGAGTTCGTCCGCAAGCTCAAGGCCAGCGGCGGCACCGCGCATCTGATGGGCGTGGTCTCGGATGGCGGCGTGCACGGCCATATCCAGCATGTGATCGCCGCGGCGCGGGCGGTCGCCGACAAGGGCGTGCCGGTGGTGGTCCATGCCATCACCGACGGCCGCGACGTGCCGCCGAAATCCGCCCTGGCCTTCGTGACCGAGCTGCGCGGCGCGCTGCCGCCCTCGGTGCGGATCGGCACGGTGATCGGCCGCTACTACGCCATGGACCGCGACAACCGATGGGAGCGGGTGGCCCGCGCCTATGCCGCCATGGTGCGCGGCGAGGGGCTGGGCGCGCCGGACGCCATCGAGGCGGTGGCGGCGGCCTATGCCCGGGACGAGACCGACGAGTTCATCCAGCCCACGGTGATCGAGGGCTACCGGGGCGCCGGCGACGGCGACGGCTTCTTCTGCCTGAATTTCCGCGCCGACCGCGCGCGCGAGATCCTGGCCGCCATCGGCCAGCCGGACTTTTCGGCCTTCGACACCGGCCGGCGGCCGCAATGGGCGGCGCTGCTGGGCATGGTGGACTATTCGGCCAGCCATGACGAATACATGGACGCCGCCTATCCCAAGCGGCAGGTGGTGAACACCCTGGGCGCCTGGGTCGCCGCCAGGGGCCTGCGCCAGTTCCGCCTGGCCGAGACCGAGAAATACCCGCATGTCACCTTCTTCCTGAACGGCGGCAAGGAGACGCCCGAGAAGGGCGAGGACCGCTTCATGCCGCAAAGCCCCAAGGTCGCGACCTATGACCTGGCGCCCGAGATGGCGGCGCCCGAGGTCAGCGCAAAACTGGTCGAGGCGATCGAGGCGGGCTACGACCTGATCGTGGTGAACTATGCCAACCCCGACATGGTCGGCCATACCGGCAGCCTGCCCGCCGCGATCCGCGCCTGCGAGGCGGTGGACAAGGGTCTGGGCATGATGCTGGCGGCGCTGGAAAGGGCCGGCGGCGCGGCGGTGATCATCGCCGATCACGGCAATTGCGAGACCACCATCGACCCCGAGACCGGCGGCCCGCATACCGCCCACACCACCAACCCGGTGCCGGTGATCGTCTTCGGCGGCCCGGCGGGGGCCAGGGTCGGCAGCGGCCGGCTGGCCGACGTGGCGCCGACGGTGCTGGACCTGATGGGCCTGGACCTGCCGCCCGAGATGACTGGGCATTCGCTGATCGAGCGCGCATGAGACCGAGGCTGCTTCCGGCGGTGATCGTGGCCTTCGGCCTCGGTTCCATGGCCCCGGCCCAGCCGGCGACGCCCGCGCAGGGCGATTCGCAACTGGGCCAGGCGGCCGCAGAGGCGGCCGCGGCCGCCGACATGCTGCGCGCCGCCGTGGGCCAGCTGGACGAGGCGCTGACCGAGGACGACCAGGTCGCCTCGCTGACCCGGATGATCCGCGCCTATGAGCAGGGCCTGTCGGCGTTGCGCGACGGGCTGCGCCGCGCCGGCGTGCGCGAGCAGGAGATCCGCGCCGAATTCGACGCCCGACGCGAGCGGCTGGGCCGGGTGCTGGGGGTGATGACCTCGATGCAGAAATCGCCCGAGACCATGCTGCTGCTGCATCCCTCGGGCCCCGAATCCTCGGCCCGCGCCGGGATGATCCTGGCCTCGGTGGCGCCGGGGCTGGAGGCCGAGGCGCGCGAGATGCAGCAGAAGCTCGAGGAGATCCGCACCGTGCGGACCATCCAGCTGAACGCCGCGAACACGCTGGCCCAGGGGCTTGGCCAGGTGCAGGAGGCGCGGCGGCTTCTGGCCTCGGCCGTCACCGACCGCTCCAGCCTGCCGGTGCGCTTCGGCAAGGATCCCAAGGAACTGACCGCGCTGGTGCAATCGGCCGACACGCTGGACGCCTTCGCCTCGGGCATCGTCGGCATGGAGCAGGACGTGGGCGCGCCCATGGCCGATTTCGAGGGCGCGCAGGGCAGCCTGGCGCTGCCGGTCCTGGGCAAGGTGCTGCGCCGCTATGACGAACCGGACGCCGCAGGCGTGCGCCGCCCGGGGCTGGTCATCGCCACCGCGCCGGCGGCGCTGGTCACCACGCCCTGGCCGGCGACGATCCGCTATCGCGGCCCGCTGCTCGATTACGGCAATGTGATGATCGTTGAGCCCGCGCGCGGCTATCTGATGATATTTGCCGGTCTGGCACAGGTCTTCGGCGAGACGGGCGACGTGCTGGCGGCGGGCGAGCCGGTTGGCCTGATGGGCGGGCAGGAACCGCCCGCGCAGGAATTCGGGGCCGAGTTCGTCGCCAATGCCGCGATCGGAGGCGGTGCTGGACAGACCGAGACACTGTATGTTGAACTTCGCAAGGGCAAGGAAACACTGGACCCGGCGGAGTGGTTCGTGATGAATCCCATCGTCGACGAGGCCGCAGACGAAACAGGCCGCAACGCAACCGGGCAGGACGGAACGGAATGAAACACTATCTTCTGGCAGGGGCGATCGGCACGCTGGCTGGCGCGGTCGTCGCCACGCAATTCGCCGGCCCCCTGGTCGCACAGGAAACGGGCAGGAACGCCTCGGTCTATGAACAGCTCGACCTGTTCGGCAATGTCTTCGACAAGATCCGCTCGGATTATGTCGAGCAGGTGGACGACAAGAAGCTGATCGAGGCGGCGATCAACGGCATGCTGACCTCGCTCGACCCGCACAGCTCGTTCCTGTCGGCCAAGGATTACGAGGACATGCAGACCCAGACCCGCGGCAGCTTCGGCGGCCTCGGCATCGAGGTCGGGCAGGAGGACGGGCTGGTCAAGGTCATCTCGCCCATCGACGACACCCCCGCCGCCGAGGCGGGCGTGAAGGCCGGCGACTTCATCACCCATGTGAACGGCGAATCACTGATGGGGCTGAACCTCGACGAGGCCGTCGAGAAGATGCGCGGTCCGGTCGGGTCCGAGATCAAGATCACCATCCTGCGCGAGGGCGAGAAGGAGCCCTTCGACCTGACCATCACCCGCGACGTCATCAAGCTGACGGTGGTCAAGACCCGGATCGAGGGCCATGCCGTGGTCCTGCGCGTCACCACCTTCAACGACGAGACCATGGACACGCTGAGGACCGAGATGGCCAAGGCCATCAAGGATGCCGGCGGCATCGACAAGGTCACGGGCTTCGTTCTGGACCTGCGCAACAACCCGGGCGGGCTGCTGAACCAGGCCATCGATGTCTCGGACGCCTTCCTCGACAAGGGCGAGATCGTCTCGACCCGCGGCCGCACGCCCGGGGAAAGCGAGCGCTGGAACGCCAAGCCGGGCGACCTGGCCGAGGGCAAGCCGATGGTGGCGCTGATCAACGGCGGCTCGGCCTCGGCCTCGGAGATCGTCACCGGCGCGCTGCAGGACCATCGCCGCGCCATCGTCGTCGGCACCAAGAGCTTCGGCAAGGGCTCGGTGCAGACGGTGATGCCGGTGACCGCGGAAAGCGCCATCCGGCTGACCACGGCGCGCTATTACACGCCCTCGGGCCGCTCGATCCAGTCGCTGGGCATCCAGCCCGACATCATCGTCGAGCAGCCGACGCCCAAGCCCGAGGAGGAGGCCGAGAACGGCGACAAGCCGCGGACCGAGTCGAAATTCCTCAGCTCGGAGGCCGATCTGCGCGGGGCGCTGAACAATGATTCCATCAGCGACGAGGAGCGCAAGCAGATCGAGGAGGAGGCCAAGGAGGTCGAGGCCACCGCCAAGCTGCGCGAGGAGGATTACCAGCTCGCCTATGCGGTGGACATCCTCAAGGGCCTGTCGGCGATGGATTACAACGCCAAGACCGTGCCCGAAGCGGCCAAGCCCGCCAATACCGGCGAGGACGCGGCCCAGGGCGCGCAGACGCAATGACCGAGCTGCTGGGGCCTTCGGGCCTGCCCTATCGACCCTGCGCCGGGGTGGTGCTGATCAACCCGGCCGGCCTGGTCTTTGCCGGGCAGCGCATCGACAACCCGACCCCGGCCTGGCAGATGCCGCAGGGTGGCATCGACCCGGGCGAGTCCCCGCGCGACGCGGCGCTGCGCGAGCTGGTCGAGGAGACCGGCGTCACCACCGACCTGGTCGATGTGGTGGCGGAAACGTCCGATTGGGTGACCTATGACCTGCCGCCCGAGTTGCTGGGCAAGGTCTGGAAGGGCCGATATGGCGGCCAGAAGCAGAAATGGTTCGCCATGCGCTTCCTTGGTCCGGACGAGGCGGTGCGGATCGCCACCGCCCATCCCGAATTCGACCGCTGGCAATGGATGCGGGCGGCGGATGTGATCGAGTCGATCGTGCCCTTCAAGCGCGATGTCTACGCCCGGGTGTTGGGCGAGTTCCGCGAGATCCTGGCCTGACCGCGCCTGTTGCGCGGCCGGGTGGGTATTTGCAGAGCAAAGAAGTCGAAGGGCGGCCGGGGTGGGCCGCCCTTTTTCCTAGCTGCGCAGCATGGCCAGCAGCCGCGTATCGGCATAGCCGTCGGGCGTCACGCCGCGCGAACGCTGGAAGGCCTTGATCGCCTCGGTCGAGCGGCTGCCGAGCTTGCCGTCCACGCCGCCGGTGTCGAAGCCCTTGGCCATCAGCAGGCGCTGGATCTCGGCCTTTTCGCTGTTCGACAGCGCGCGGTCGCCGCGCGGCCAGCTGCCCTGGATGCCGGGCCGGCCGGCGATGGCGTCGCCCAGATAGGCCACCGCCAGCGCATAGCTGTCCGAGGCGTTGTATTTCAGGATGGCGCGGAAGTTTTCCGTGATCAGGAAGGCCGGGCCGCGCGATCCCGCCGGGGCGAGGATCGAGCCCGAGGGCACCGGCGCGCCGCTGACCGTGCGCACCCCCATCGCCGCCCATTGGCTGCCGGAATGCTGCACCGACTTGCCGGCATGGTTGAAGTCGAAGCCCGGCGGCAGGATCACCTCGGTCCCCCAGCTCTCGCCGGGCCGCCAGCCGTTCTGGCGCAGGTAGGATGCCGTCGAGGCCAGCGCGTCGGTCGGGTCATCCGACCAGATGTCGCGGCGGCCGTCGCCGTTGAAATCGACGGCGTGGGAGAGGAAGGACGAGGGCATGAACTGCGTATGCCCCATGGCCCCGGCCCAGCTGCCGACCATATGGGCGCTGTCCACGTCGCCGGACTGGATGATGCGCAGCGCCGCCACCAGCTCACCGGCGAAGAATTCGCCGCGCCTGCCGTCATAGGCCAGCGTCGCCAAGGCCGGCACGATCGGGGTGCTGCCGCGGCCGGCGCCGAAATTCGACTCCATGCCCCAGACCGCCAACACCACCTCGCGCGGGACACCGTAGCGCGATTCGATGGCGGAAAGCGTGCCGGCATATTGCGCCGCCCTGGATCGGCCGGTCGCGACGCGGGTGCCGATGGCGCCGTCGAGATAGTCCCAGATCGGCTTGGTGAATTCGCTTTGCTTGCGGTCGAGCGCCACGATGCTGGGCTGGTAATGCGCCCCCGCCATGGCGCTGTCGAAGGTGCCGGGCGAGATTCCGGCCGCCAGCGCGCGCGGGCGGAAGCTTTGCACCCAGTTCTGGAAGCCGGCCTCGGAGCCCTGCCCGCCCGCCGTGGGCAGGCCGCCGAAATTGCCGCCGAGGCCGCCCGGGCTCTGGTTCAGCGAGACGCCGCAACCGGCAAGGGCGAGGATCAGCACCGCCGAGGCCGCGATGCGGGAAATGCGTCTGGTCATTCTGCCTGTCCGTTCCGTTGCTCGTTCATGGGCTTTTCTTCTGGTTGCGGCCAGTCTAGCCCAGCCCGGCGCGGCTGGATAGGGGCCGATCAGGCGTCGCCTTCCTCATCCCCATCGCCGTAAAGCGGCTCCATCTGCGCCACGATCACCGCGTTCTCGTTGAGCGCCCGGTCCATCAGGGCGCGCTCCTCCTCGGGGATCTCGTGGCCCTCGGCCAGCCGTTCGTCGATGCTGCCATGGCCGGTGACCTCGATGGGCGCCAGCCCGGCCTGTTTCAGGATGGCGACGGTTTCGCGCACCGCCTCCTCCTCGGTCGTGCCCGAGGCGTAGCAGACCAGCGCCGCGCCGCTGGCGCCTTCGGGCAGGCCGTCATCCGCGGCGCGGCCGACCTCGACCAGAAGCGTGTAGACCTGCTGGGCCATGGCTTTTCCTTGCTGCATTTTCGCGTCATATCGCCCGAAACCGGAGGGAGAGACAATGAGCAAGAGCTTGAAGCGGGTGCAATCGGCGCTGCAGGCGGCCGGGCTTGCCGTCGAGATCCGTGAGACCGACGACAGCGCCCGCACCGCCGAGGGTGCGGCGGCCGCGGTCGGCTGCGCAGTCGACCAGATCGCCAAGTCGATCATCTTCCGCGGCGAGACGACCGGCCATGTCGTGCTGTTCCTGACCGCCGGCGGCAACCGTCGATCCGGCCAAGGCAACGACGCTGGCGGGGCAGAGCCTCGGCAAGGCCGATGCGGACCTGATCCGGGCCGAGACCGGCTTCGCCATCGGCGGGGTCGCGCCGGTCGGGCATCTGCGGCAGGTCCAGGCCTGGCTGGATCCGCGCCTGCTGGATTTCGAGACGGTCTGGGCGGCGGCCGGGACGCCGCGCCACGTCTTCGCCATCGCGCCGGAGGATCTGGTCCGCATCACCGGGGCGAAACAGGCGGATTTCACCGCCTGAATTTTACCGCCTAACCTGAAAAGGGGCGGGAAACCCCGCCCCGCTTTCGCTATCCGGCCACCGCGCGGTAAAGCCAGATCAGCACCACCGCGCCGATCAGCCCGGCGACGCCCTGCGCAAGCCAGCTGCCGGCCTGGGCGTTCAGCCCGACCAGGCCCAGAAGCGCATTGCCGACGATGGCGCCGACGATGCCCAGGATGACGTTGAGGATGATCCCCGTATCCGCCTTCATGATGCTGCTGGCGATCCAGCCCGCAAGACCGCCGACGATGATCGCGGCCAGCCAACCCAAACCCTGCATGTGAAACTCCGCTTTCAGGATACCTGTCGGGGTTGAACGCAGCACCGGCGCTTGGGTTTCACGCCGGACTCACGCGCGGGTGAGTCCGGTGCAGGGCTGCAACAGGTCAGTCGCGCAGCAGCTCGTTGATCGAGGTCTTGGAGCGGGTCTGCGCATCGACGCGCTTCACGATCACCGCGCAATACAGGTTCACGCCGTTCTTCGAGGGCATCGAGCCGGCGACTACCACCGAGCCCGCCGGCACCTCGCCATACATGACCTCGCCGGTCTCGCGGTCGACGATCTTGGTGGACTTGCCGATGAAGACCCCCATGCCCAGGACCGAGCCCTCGCGGACGATGCAGCCCTCGACCACCTCGGACCGGGCGCCGATGAAACAGTTGTCCTCGATGATGGTCGGGCCGGCCTGCATCGGCTCCAGCACGCCGCCGATGCCGACGCCGCCCGACAGGTGCACGTTCTTGCCGATCTGCGCGCAAGAGCCGACGGTGGCCCAGGTATCGACCATGGTGCCCTCGTCGACATAGGCGCCCAGGTTCACGAAGCTGGGCATCAGCACCACGCCCCTGGCGATATAGGCCGAGCGGCGCACGACGCAGTTCGGCACGGCGCGGAAGCCGGCGGCCTGCCATTGCGCCTGGCCCCAATGCGCGAATTTGCTGTCCACCTTGTCCCACCAGGTGCCGCCCTGCGGCCCGCCGGCATGGATCTCCATGTCCTTCAGGCGGAAGCCCAGCAGCACCGCCTTTTTCGCCCATTGATTGACGTGCCAGTCCTGGCCGCGCTTTTCGGCCACGCGCAGCGCACCCTTGTCCAGCGCCTCCAGCGTCGCCTCGACGGCGTCGCGCGTCTCGCCCCTGGTGGCGGGCGTGATCTGGTCGCGGATCTCCCAGGCGGATTCGATGGCGGCTTCAAGGGCGTCATTCGACATGGTCTGGCCTCTCTCGGGTGGAAACTGTTGCCCAAGGGCTATAAGCCGGGGGCTGCGGCCGCGCAATGTGCGGCAGTTCGTGCCAGAGGTTTGGATGAGAGAAGAAGACGACCGCCACCATCCGTTTCGCGACAGCCAGCAGGACGTGGCGGTCGCCCGCACCCTGCCCGACACGCCCCAGACCCGGGCCCCGGCCTATCGGCTGGCCTTCACCGACAACGAATTCCTGCTGCGCGAGGAGCTGCGCCCGGTGCGGCTGCAGCTGGAGCTGCTGAAGCCGCAGATGATCATGGATGCACGCGGCATCCGCTCGACCATCGTCATGTTCGGCGGCTCGCGGATCCCGGCGCCCGGGCAGCGCGAGACGGCGCGCACCCCGACCCTGGCCGCGCTGTCGCATTACTACGAGGAAGCACGCCGCTTCGCCCGGATGATGACCGAGCGCAGCCTGGACAGCTATGGCGCCGAGAACGTCATCTGCACCGGCGGCGGCCCCGGGGTGATGGAGGCCGGCAACCTGGGCGCGCACGAGGCCGGCGGCATCTCGATCGGCCTGTCCATCGTCCTGCCGCACGAGCAGGCGCCGAATGCCTATGTGACGCCGGACCTGTGCTTCAACTTCCACTATTTCGCCATCAGGAAGATGCATTTCCTGATGCGCGCCCGCGCGGTGACCGTGTTCCCCGGCGGCTTCGGCACCCTGGATGAGACCTTCGAGGCGCTGACCCTGATCCAGACCGGCCGCATGAAGCGGGTGCCCTTCATCCTGTTCGGGCCGGAATTCTGGCACCAGGTCATCAACTGGCAGGCCCTGGCCGATGCCGGCACTATCAGCCCCGAGGACCTGCAGCTGATGAGCTTCGTCGAGACCGCGGACGAGGCGGTCGAGATCATCGACAAATGGGTGACCCCCTGCCCTTGACGGGCGTGCCGTGGGCTGCTGCCTTGCGCCCTGTCGCAAGGTCGCATCGGCCGTGACCTTGGCGAAGCGGCCCCATCGGGGCTCGAGCATCGGCCGATGGCGGTTCCCTCTGCCGCAGCCAGCCGCACACGGGGGCGGCGCCTTTCAGCGCGGTGCCGGCTGTGCATCATCGGCCCGGAAGGTCCGGGACTGATAGGCCTTGTCGAGACCGCGGGCGGGCCGTCGACAGATGGGCGACGCCCACTCCCTGACGAGCGCGCCGCAGGCTCGGCCTTTTAGGCTCGCCTCGGCGGCGCATTGCGGCAGCGTCAGCCGGTCCAGGCATTGTCAGCCCCGAGGATACGGGCGGATGAGCCTTGTCGTGGCGGCGGACAAGGCGTCGAGAGCATCGGCCGGGGGCACCCCCGGCCCGCCCGCAGCCTTGAAGCGCCATTGCCGGGAAGGCGGACGGCACCCGCTATTTCGGCCACCAGGCGATGAAATCATGCGGCCCGACGCTGACCGGCGGGCCGCCAGAGCGGCGCCGTCTCGCCAAGTCGGGGGCGAATTGCTGCGCCTGGGCCACGCCCTCGCGATAGATCGCATAGGTCAGTTCGGGGCGCATCTCGGGCTCGGGCTGGTCCTCGACAGCGCGCACGACGATGGTGCCGCGCCTCAGTGCGCGCAGGAATGCCTCGTCATCGCCATAGATCGCGGTCAGGAACTTGATCACCCGGGCGCGGAACACCGCCCGGTCCTGCGGGCTGTCGGCATCCCCGGCAGCGGGCCGGACCGGCGCCTGCAACTTGCGGCCGCCGGTCCCGGCCTGGCGGGCCTGGCCGATGCCGTCGCGGCCCAGCCGCACATCCTCGCTGGCCGGGGCAGTTTCCTCGACCGGCGGCAGGCGGGGCGGCGCCTGGGCGACAAGCGGGGCCTCGGCGGTTCTGGCGGCGGGGGCCGCGGCGGGGCCCGCCAGGCTCTGGATCTGGTTGGCGACGGGAATCATGCTGCACCCGGAGACTGGTTATGGAACGATCCCATCATAACCGGAAAAGCCGGATCTTCACCGGCACGCCGCCGGAATAGCGCCTAAAATCTTAACGGTTCCGGAGGCTTTGCCCGGTTCTCATTCCCGGTGATACGGGCTGCCGGCCAGGATGGTGGTGGCGCGGTAGATCTGCTCGGCCAGCATGACCCGGACCAGCATATGCGGCCAGACCATGCGGCCGAAGCTGATGGCCAGGTCGGCGCGGTCGCGCAAGGCCGGGTCGATGCCGTCCGCGCCGCCGATGACGAAGGCCACGTCGCGGGCCTGGTCGCGCCAGCCGGCGATCCGCGCGGCCAATTCCGGCGAGGACAGCATCTGGCCGCGTTCGTCCAGCACGACGGTCGCGGCGCCTTCGGGAATGGCCTTCAAGAGCAGCGGCGCCTCGGCGGCCATGCCGCCGCCGCGCCTGTCCTCGACCTCGGCCAGGGTGACGGGGGGCAGGCCCAGGCTGCGGCCCGCCTTGGCGTGGCGGTCGAGGTAATCGGCGATCAGCTTCGCCTCGGGGCCTTGCCGCAGCCGCCCGACCGCGGCAATGACCATGCGCATCCTAGTTCCGGCTGTCGCGGGCCTCTTCGGCCGCGTGATCGGCGCGCATCCGCTCCAGCGTCGCCGAGCGCAGTGCGTCGGCGGGCATCCACATCTTTTCCAGCTGGTAGAATTCGCGCACTTCGGGGCGGAAGACATGGACGATCACGTCGTCGGTGTCGATCAGCACCCAATCGCCGGTCTCCTTGCCCTCGATGCGGGCGGAGCGGCCGGTCTGCTGCTTCAGGCGCTCGACCAGCTTCTCGGCGATCGAGGCCACCTGGCGCGCGTTGCGGCCCGAGGCGATCACCATGTGATCGGCCATGGCCGAACGGCCGCGCAAGTCGATGGTCACGACTTCCTCGGCCTTGTCGTCGTCGAGAGAGGCTAGAATGCGGGCCAGTAGCTGATCGCTCGTCAGCCCGGGCTCCGCGGTGGTCGCAGCCGGCGCAGGGGCCGGCGAGACGAAATTGGACAGGGGTTCATCCTCCGGTCATCGCGCCGATCTCCCCCGGCGCAGGGGCCCTTATAATGTAGCACGGAATCGCGGCTGCTCAATCCGGCGGCGGCGGATTTCTGGACGCGTCCCGGGGCAGGCAGGCCGCAAGCGGCAGATTTCCGGCGTGATCCGGGCATTTGACCAGCCCGGCCGGCCAGACCAGGGGCCGGCTTTCCAGCTGCGCCAGTTCCCGCGCCCGTTCGGCCGGCGTATGCGCCAGATAGACCGCCAGGGTGAAGGCTGCGACCCCGAACAGCGGCAGCGCCCGCAGGATGAAGCGAATCAGCATGATCGGTCCTTTCCGTATCCCTTGGCCGGAAAGATAGGCAGCATTCTTCAAGATGGAATTAACAGCCCCGTGTGGCGATATTGAATACAGGGTCAATTCGGCGTAATACTGCCCGCATGCGAGGATTCGTCTATTTCGACATTCACGACCGCGCCCGCCTGCCGGGCCGGTTCTACGGCGAAAGCCTGTCCGTCACCGCGCGACTTTGACGGGTGACGGCGCCTGCGCGCGCCCTGCCGCAGGCTGCGGCATCCCCTCTCCGAATTCCCAGCTAGTCTTCCAGAAAAGAGACAGCCATGACCGGCAACACGAACGCGGGCGCGCCCCGCACCCTCTACGACAAGATCTTCGATGCCCATGTGGTCGAGCGCTCCGACGACGGCACCTGCATCCTCTATATCGACCGCCACCTGGTGCATGAAGTGACCTCGCCCCAGGCCTTCGAGGGGCTGCGCATGGCCGGGCGCAAGGTGCGCCGCCCCGACCAGACCATCGCCGTGCCGGACCACAACGTTCCCACCACCGCCGACCGCGTGAACGGCATCGAGAACCCCGAGGGCCGCATCCAGGTCGCCGAGCTGGACAAGAACGCCCGCGAATTCGGGCTGAACTACTATCCGATGTCGGACATCCGCCAGGGCATCGTCCATATCGTCGGCCCGGAGCAGGGCTGGACCCTGCCCGGCATGACCGTGGTCTGCGGCGACAGCCACACTGCGACGCATGGCGCCTTCGGCGCGCTGGCGCATGGCATCGGCACCTCGGAAGTGGAACACGTCCTGGCCACCCAGACGCTGATCCAGAAGAAATCCAGGAACATGAAGGTGGAGATCACCGGCAAGCTGCGTCCCGGCGTCACCGCCAAGGACATCACGCTGGCGGTGATCGGCAAGACCGGCACCGCCGGGGGCACCGGCTATGTCATCGAATATTGCGGCGAGGCGATCCGCGACCTGTCGATGGAAGGCCGCATGACCGTCTGCAACATGGCCATCGAGGGCGGCGCCCGCGCCGGCCTGATCGCCCCGGACGAAAAGACCTTCGACTATTGCAAGGGCCGCCCGCACGCCCCGAAAGGCGCCGCATGGGAGGCCGCGGTCAGCTGGTGGAAGACGCTCTTCAGCGACGAGGGCGCGCATTGGGACAAGGTCGTCACCATCCGGGCCGAGGACATCGCCCCGGTGGTGACCTGGGGCACCTCGCCCGAGGACGTGCTGCCGATCACCGGCACCGTTCCCGCCCCCGAGGATTTCGAGGGCGGCAAGGTCGAGGCGGCGCGCCGCAGCCTCGACTACATGGGCCTGAAGCCGGGCACCCCGCTGAACGAGATCAGGATCGACGCGGTCTTCATCGGATCCTGCACTAACGGCCGGATCGAGGATCTGCGCGCCGCCGCCGCCATCCTCAAGGGCCACAAGCTGGCGCCGGGCGTGCGCGGCATGGTGGTGCCGGGCTCGGGCCTGGTCAGGATGCAGGCCGAGGAGGAGGGGCTGGACAAGATCTTCACCGACGCCGGCTTCGAATGGCGGCTGGCCGGCTGCTCGATGTGCCTGGGCATGAACCCCGACCAGCTGGCGCCGGGCGAGCGCTGCGCCGCCACTTCGAACCGCAACTTCGAGGGGCGCATGGGCCGCGGCGGCCGCACGCATCTGATGTCGCCGGTCATGGCGGCCGCGGCGGGCATCAAGGGCCATCTGACCGATGTGCGCGAGCTTCTGGCGGAAACCGTCTGATGCTTCGGGCGGGGCCCCTAGCGGCCCCGCCGCAGCAGCAGCAAGGCGTTGACCGCGATCAGAAACAGCCCTGCATTCTCGAACCAGAAATTGAAGGCCAGGTTCGCGAAATCCAGGCTGAGGAGCCTGTCGACATGATGAAAGCCCACCGCGCGCACCAGCACGAAGCCGCACAGCACGGCCAGCCCCAGCAGGGCCAGGCCGTTGCGGCGCATCTGCCCGCGCAGGGCCTTCGTCGCCCAAAGCAGCGCGACCGCCACGCCCAGCACCAGCCCGGCGATAAAGGCCAGCTGCACCAGGTAGCGGCTGTCGTACCAGCCCTGCGCCCGGGCCATGCAGCGCCCGGTGGCGGTCAGCGCCGTCTGCAGGTCCAGCTGCTTGTTCACCGCGAGGGCCGCCATCAGCCCGGCGATCGCCAGCCACAGCCCGCGCGCCGCGCCGGCCGGCCGGCGGCGCAGCACCTTCACCGCCAGGAACAGGCAAAGAAGATACGAGAGCACCGTCAGCCAGCCGGTGATCTCGGGGTCGCCGATCTGCGGCGTCCAGTCGCGCGCAATGCAGGCGCACAGGGCGGCGAAACTCGAAAACCCGAAAAACATCAGCAAGACCCGCATAGCCATGGCGCCAGGCGCCGCTCGGGTCTCGGTTAACGGGCGCACGCGCCCCAAGTCAATTCTGCGAGGATCAAGACATGGACAAGTTCACCACCCTGACCGGCATCGCGGCACCCATGCCGCTGGTCAATATCGACACCGACATGATCATCCCGAAACAGTTCCTGAAGACGATCCATCGCTCGGGTCTGGGCAAGAACCTGTTCGACGAGATGCGCTACGACGCCGAAGGCAACGAGATCCCGGATTTCGTGCTGAACCAGCCGGCCTGGCGCGAGGCGCAGATCATCGTCGCCGGCGACAATTTCGGCTGCGGCTCGTCGCGCGAGCATGCGCCCTGGGCGCTGCTGGATTTCGGCATCCGCTGCGTGATCTCCACCAGCTTCGCCGACATCTTCTACAACAACTGCTTCAAGAACGGCATCCTGCCCATCGTCATGCCACCCGAGGTGGTGGAGGTGCTGATGGAGGACGCCAAGAAGGGCGCCAACGCCCGCATGACCGTGGACCTGGAAAACCTGACCGTGACCACCTCGGACGGCCAGAGCTTCCCCTTCGAGCTGGATCCGTTCCGCCGCCACTGCCTGCTGAACGGGCTGGACGATATCGGCCTGACCATGGAAAAGGCCGGCGCCATCGACACGTTCGAGGCGCAGATGGCCCAGAGCCGGCCTTGGGTGTAAGGGCGCTTGCCGGGGCGGCACTGCTGGCCGCCCTCGGCCTTGCCGCCCAGGCCGAGCCCTTGCGGATTGCCACCTACAGCCCCGACCTGTCGCGCGACGGGCCGGGCCTTTTGTTGCGCGACCTTGGCCGCGAGGATGCGCAAATCGCCGCGGTCGTCGCCGTGCTGGCCGAGACCCGGCCCGACATCCTGCTGCTGACCGATTTCGACTGGGATCTGGACGGCCGGGCGCTGGACGCCTTTGCCGCAAGGCTGGCCGAGGCCGGGCTGGACTATCCGCACCGTTTCGCCGCCCGGCCGAATGCCGGCATGGCGACCGGGCTGGACCTGAACGCCGACGGGCGGCTGGGCACGGCCGACGATGCGCAGGGCTTCGGCACGTTCTCGGGCCAGGGCGGCATGGCGATCCTGTCGCGCCACCCGATCGGGCCGGTGACGGATGACACGGACTTCCTGTGGCGCGACCTGCCCGGCCACCTGATGCCGGTGCTGCCCGAGGAGGTGGCGGCGGTGCGCCGGCTGTCCTCGACCGCGCATTGGGACGTGGTGGTGACCGTGGCGGGCAGCCCGCTGCACCTGCTCGCCATGTCCGCGACGCCGCCGGTCTTCGACGGGCCCGAGGACCTGAACGGCCGGCGCAACCATGACGAGCTGGCCTTCTGGCTGCACCACCTGCCCGAAGCGCCCTTCGTGCTGGCCGGCAACCTGAACATGGACCCCATGGACAGCGAGGGCCGGCCCGAGGCGCTGGCCGCGATCATGGCGCATGTCACCGACCCCCGGCCCCGCAGCGCCGGGGGCGCGGCGGCCAAGGGCGGCGTGAACGCCGGCCACAAGGGCGATCCGGCGCTGGATACCGGCGACTGGCCCGACGACAAGCCGCCGGGCAACCTGCGCGTCGATTACGTTCTGCCGGCCAAGGGCCTCACGGTGCAGGACTCAGGCGTGTTCTGGCCCGCCGACGGCCCGCTGGCCGAAGCCGTGCTGACCGCTTCCGCGCACCGGCTGGTCTGGGTCGATCTGGACTGGCCGCCGGCCCGCTGATCCGGACAAGCCGCTTGCCGCTCGCCGCCGATCCCCCGGCATTTTCTTCGTTCTCCAAATACTCATGCGACAGCGCCGCTCGCCGGCCCGTCGCCCGGTATTCGACCCCGCCCGCAACCTTCGCCCCGATTCCGCTTGCCGCCGCCACGGCATCGCAGATAACATATGCGTGTATCGGTGCCCCTTCCGGGGCCAAAAGGGAATGCGGTGCGACCCCGACCATCCGGGGCCAAATCCGCAGCCGCCCCCGCGACTGTAAGCGGAGAGCGGGCGTCCATCATGCCACTGGCCATCCGGCCGGGAAGGCGGGCGTCGGCCTTGACCCGCAAGCCAGGAGACCTGCCGATGCATGAAACCGCAACGTCGTCGGGTTGGACGACCAAAGGAAAGGGTCAAGCATGACCGCAAAATCCGCAACCGCCGCGGGCGCCGGCCGCGCCTCGGTGCTGTTTCCCGCCGTGGCCGCCTTCGCCATCGGCTTCGGGCTGATCTTCATGTCCGGGCTGGTGCAGGCCGAGACCCTGCATGATGCCGCCCATGACGTGCGTCACGCCACCGGCTTCCCCTGCCACTGACATGTTCTCGCGCATTCTGACCAGCGGATTGATCGCTGGCGCTGCAACCGGGCTGATTGCCGCCCTGTTGCAGCTTTGGTTCGTGCAGCCGGTGCTGCTGCATGCCGAGCTTTACGAATCCGGGCAGCTGGCGCATTTCGGCGCCGAGGCGGTCAGCGCGCATCCGGATCTCGGCCCCTTCGAGTGGACCCGCAACATGCTTTCGGTGCTGTTCACCATGCTGGTCTATGCCGGCTACGGGCTGATGCTGGTGGCGCTGATGGCGGCGGCCGAGGCGCGGGGCCATGCGGTCACGGCCCGGCAGGGGCTGCTCTGGGGGCTTGCCGGCTACCTGACCATGCAGCTCGCCCCCGCCTTCGGCCTGGCGCCCGAGGTGCCGGGCGTGGCCGCCGCCGACGTGCAGCTGCGCGCCATCTGGTGGCTGGGCACCGCCATCGCCACCGGGCTGGCGCTGTGGCTGATCGCCTTCGGCAAGGGCTGGGCCGCCTGGGCCATCGCGGTCGTGCTGATCCTGGCGCCGCATCTGATCGGCGCGCCGCAGCCCGAGACCTATAGCGGCCCGGTCCCGCCCGAGCTTTCGGCCGAATTCGCCGGCCGCGCGCTGGGAGCCGGGGCCATGGCCTGGGCGCTGCTCGGCCTGCTGACCGGCTGGTTCTGGCAACGCGAGGGCCAGCGGGCACCCGTTCCGCAACCGGCCTGATCCGGGCCGAAAACCCTTTCGGCCGGGCGCGAACCGTGCCCGGCCTGGCCATGAACCGGGGGACAGACATGGATCGCTCGATCCCGATGCTGCTGATCGGCCTGATCTTCGGCGGCGGCCTGGGCTTCGTCATCGCCGCCGCCAACGGCATCACCCTGGACAGCCATGACCACGGCGCGCACGGCCATGGCGCGGCCACCGCCGGGGCGGCGGCGCATGCCCACGGCGCGCCCCTCGACCTGCCGGCCGACAGCGCCAGCGCCGCGGCCCGGCTGGAGCCCGACAGCGTCTCGGGCTGGAACCTGTTCCTGCAGCTGCAGGGCTTCTGCTTCGCCCCCGAACATGCCGGCCTGTCGCCCCGGCCGGGCGAGGGGCACGCGCATCTTTACCTGAACGGCCGCAAGATCGCCCGGCTCTACGGCCCGGCCCGCCATCTCGAGACGCTGGAGCCCGGCGACCGGCTGCGGGTCGAGCTGAACGCCAACGACCACCGGCCGCTGACCGTCTCCGGCCGACCGCTTGCCGTCGAGCTGACCGTGCCCGACCGGCCCGTCGCCATCCGCGCGGGCGCCGAGGGCCTGCCAGACAGCGCCATCTGCGCAGCGCCCTGATGGAGTTCGGCCCCGAGGATCGCGCCGCCCTGGACCGCATCCTGCGCTGGCGCCGCGACGTGCGGCATTTCCGCGAGGATCCGGTCCCCGCGCCGCTGCTGGACGAGCTGCGCGCGGCGATGGAGCTGGCGCCCTCGGTCGGCAATTCGCGGCCATGGCGGGTGATCCGGGTCGAAAGCCCCGCCCTGCGCGCCGCGATCCGCGCCGATTTCCTGCGCTGCAATGCCGAGGCAGCCACCCGCTACCAGGGCCGGCAGCGGCAGGAATACGACGCGCTGAAACTGGCCGGGCTGGACCGCGCGCCGGTCTGGCTGGCGGTCTTTACCGAGATCGACCCGGCCGAGGGCCATCACCTGGGCCGCGCCACCATGGCCCGCACGCTGCAGCAATCCACCGCCATGGCGATCCATACGCTGTGGCTGGCGGCGCGAGCGCGCAACCTGGGTCTCGGCATGGTCTCGATCCTCGATCCGGCGCGGATCACCGCCTTGCTGCAGGTGCCGCAAGGCTGGGAGTTCACCGCGCTGCTCTGCCTCGGCTGGCCGGACTTCACCGACGACACCCCGCTGCTGCATCGCGCCGGCTGGCAGCAGAACACCGCCCCGGACTGGCAGCGGCGCTGAAAGGCCCCGCCGTATCGGGCGGGGCCGCCCGCTTCAGGGCTGCGAGGTGGCCGGGCCCATGGGCTGGCCGTTGACGGTGACGGGGCCGCCGCCCTCGGGCATCTGGATATCCCAGACATTCTCGCCGCTCGCGCCGGGCTTGGCCATGGCGCGGGCCATGCGCAGCATCATCAGCGGCTGGCCGGCCTGTTCCTGCGGCGCGGCAGCCAGCGCCGCCTCGACCTTGTCGAGCCCGGTCGCCGAAATCAGCGCCGAGCCGTTCGGCGGTGCGTCAGCGCCGACCGCGATGGCGGCGCGATAGTCGATCCGGTAGCCGTCGCCCTTGATCTGCGAGGGCGCGAGCGTCAGCGCCGCCTTGCCCTGCGGCAGCAGCGCCGCCTGCAGCTGCGTCGGATCCAGCTTGGCGAAGGGATCCTCGGCGGTCAGGTCGACGGCCTCGATCAGCATCTTCGCCGGCGCCGCCAGGTCGAATTCCGAGGCGGTGAAGTCCAGCGTCACCTCTTGCGGCAGGATCGGCGTGACCCAGGACGGCAGCACGCCCTCGGGCACGCTGAGACCCGACAGCGCCACCTGCTCCTGCAGGCGGCCGTCGGCGGTGACCCCGGACATGCCGACCATCACCCTGGCCGAGGCCAGCCCGAACTCGCCCAGCGGCGTGCCGACCTTGAGATCGCGCACCGCCGCATCCATCGACAGATCGTCCCACAGCGGCATGGCGGCGCTGACCCGGTCGCGCAGCGTCTCCTGCGAGCCCTTGATCAGCTCTTGCGAGGGATGGGCGACGAACCAGGCCAGCAGGGACAGCACGCCCTCGGTGCGGGCGCCGGTGATCCGGCCGCTGCCGTCATAGCCGGGCGCGGTGATGCTGATCTGCATCGGCTGGCCGCCCGGACCCATCACGATCTCCTGCGTCTGCTCCAGCTCCTCGGCGGTGAAGCTCATGGCCTGGTCGACGCCGCCGGCCTTGCCGGCCGTGCCGCTCAGGGACATCTCCATCCGCGCGGTGCGCTGGTGATCGCGCGACGCGACCTGCGGCTCTTCCGGCGCCTGCTCGGGCGCTGGCTCGGCGCCCGGCTCGGACGCGGGCGGCGGCAGAGGCGGCGCGTATTGCACGGAATCGATGACGTAATCCGTCATCACCGCCTGCTGCTCGCGGAAGCTCATCAGCGATTCGTCCCAGGTGCCGGTCGATTCGATCCTGGTCGAGCCCTTCTGCTCGAAC
This sequence comes from Paracoccus binzhouensis, assembly GCF_016446475.1. Lineage (GTDB taxonomy): Bacteria > Pseudomonadota > Alphaproteobacteria > Rhodobacterales > Rhodobacteraceae > Paracoccus > Paracoccus binzhouensis. The sequence continues at coordinate 32,996 of NZ_JAEHFP010000029.1, forward strand.
ATCTTCGGCACCACCACAGACCAGCTCAGCACCTGATCCTCGCTGACGCCCCAGCTGCCGTCGCCGTTGTCGGTCAGCCGATAGGTCAGGGCCGAGACGCTGATCTGCGCCTGCTCGGCGGGAACCTGCGCCAGAAGCGGCGCCGGGTCGATCTTCAGCTCATAGCTTTCACCCTGCGGGGTGACGCTGACCACGCCTTCGGTGCCGCCGAAATAGGTCTGGAAAACGCCCCGCAGCCGCGCCGCCCCCTCCTCGGTGGCGGGCACGGCCCAGGCCGCCGAGACCGGGCAGAAGGCCAGCAGCGCAACAAGGCCTTGTTTCAAAAACATGTGGAAATATCCTTTCGTGATCACTCGTTCTTGTCGCAGAAACTCCGCGACGCCCAGATGACAGCAGCCGGGCCTAGAATTCCACCCCCGGTTGCGCCTTGATGCCGTCGCGGAACGGATGCTTGACCTGCTCCATCTCGGTCACCAGATCGGCCGCCGCGATCAGGTCCGGTTTCGCGTTGCGCCCGGTCAGCACGACATGGGTCATCGGCGGCTTTTCGTCGCGCAGGAAGGCCAGCACCTCGTCCAGGTCCAGGTAGTCATAGCGCAGCGCGATATTGATCTCGTCCAGCAAGACCATGCGAATGGCCGGATCGCGGATCAGCGCCTTGGCCTTTTCCCAGCCGGCGCGGGCGGCGGCGATGTCGCGCGCGCGGTCCTGGGTTTCCCAGGTGAAGCCCTCGCCCATGGCGTGGAACTGGCACAGGTCTCCGAAATGCGCGGTCAGCAGCCGCCGCTCGCCGGTGTCCCAGGCGCCCTTGATGAACTGCACGACGGCACAGGGCATGCCATGGGCGATGCAGCGCAGGATCATCCCGAAGCCGGACGAGGACTTGCCCTTGCCCTTGCCGGTATGGACGATGATCAGCCCCTTCTCGCCCTGCTTCCCGGCCATCATCCGGTCGCGGGCGGTCTTGATCTTCGCCATCTTCTCGGCGTGGCGGGCGTTGTCGTCGGTCTGCATCGGGCACTCCTTCGCTTGACAAGTCGGGACCGGGCGCGCACAGACAGGGGGCGCTGGTTCCTGTCCTATGACAGGCGAAGAGGGAATGCGACAGGCAACCGCCTGGAAGCAGCCGCCCCCGCGACCGTGACCGGAGAGGTCGCCCCGAAGCCACTGGCGAAAGCCGGGAAGGCGGGGCGGCCGTGGGCCAAGGCCCGAATCCGCAAGCCGGGAGACCTGCCAGCGCAGAAGGATCGACCGGCGGACGGGGTGTTCCCGCTGGGGCTTGGGGCATTCGCGCCCCTGCGCCCTGCCGCCATAACGGATGAAGGGCGCATGACGGTCACGCTGCATGTCTGCATCACCTGCCGCGCCGGCCAGCCGGTGCTTGAGGGCGAGCCGGTGCCCGGCGCGCGGCTGCACGACGCGCTGACCGCCGAAGGCGCACCGGATGGCGTGCGCATCGTCCCGGTCGAATGCCTGTCGGCCTGCGCCAGCGGCGCGGCCATCGCGCTATCCGCCCCCGGTCGCTGGACCTATGTCTACGGCCGCATGTCGGCCGAGGACGCGCCCGAAATCCTGGCCGGCGCCGCCGCCTATGCCGGCGCCCCCGACGGCATCGTGCCCTGGCGCGAGCGCGTCACGATTTTCCGCAAGCGCAGCCTCGCGCGCATTCCTCCGATTGGGTAGCCCATGACCGACCTGACCAAGACCCCCGTGACCGTCATCACCGGCTTTCTCGGCGCCGGCAAGACCACGCTGATCCGCCACCTGATGCTGAACCCGCAGGGCAAGCGGCTGGCGGTGCTGGTCAATGAATTCGGCACCATGGGCGTCGACGGCGAGATCCTGAAATCCTGCGCCGACGAGAACTGCCCGGCCGAGAACATCATGGAACTGTCGAACGGCTGCATCTGCTGCACCGTGGCCGACGATTTCATCCCGACGCTGGAGCGGCTGATGGCGATGCCGGTGAAACCCGACCACATCCTGATCGAGACCTCGGGCCTTGCCCTGCCCAAGCCCTTGCTGAAGGCCTTCGACTGGCCGGCGATCCGCTCGCGCATCACCGTGGACGGGGTGATCGCGCTGGCCGATGCCGAGGCGGTGGCCGCCGGCCGCTTCGCCCCCGACGAAGCCGCGGTCGAGGCGCAGCGCGCCGCCGACGACAGCCTCGACCACGAGACGCCGCTCTCCGAGGTGTTCGAGGACCAGATCGCCTGCGCCGACATCGTGCTGCTCTCCAAGGCCGACCTGGCCGGCGAGGACGGGCTGGCCGCCGCCCGCGCGGTGATCGAGGCCGAGGCGCCGCGCAAGCTGCCGATCCTGCCGCTGACCGACGGGGTGATCGACCCGCGGGTGATCCTTGGTCTGGGTGCCGCGGCCGAGGACGATCTTGCCGCCCGCCCCAGCCATCACGACGGCGCCGACGACCACGAGCATGACGATTTCGACTCGGTGGTGATCGAGCTGGCCGAGATCGCCGACCCCGCCGAGCTTGCCGCGCGCATCGAGCGGCTGGCGCGCGAACAGAACATCCTGCGGGTCAAGGGCCATGTCGCCGTCGCCGGCAAGCCAATGCGCCTGCTGGTGCAGGCGGTGGGCGAGCGGGTGCGGCACCAATACGACCGGCCCTGGGGGGACGGGCCCCGCGCCTCGCGCCTGGTGGTGATCGCCGAGCATGACGACATCGACGAGACCGCGATCCGGGCGGTCCTGGCCGCGTAAGCCATGCACGTCGTCTTTCGCGAAAGCCGTGGGCTTGAGGAAACCGAGGTCCCGACCGACCCCGGCCAAAGCCCCGCCGACCTGGTGGTGCTGTCCTATTCCGACAGCGACCTCGGCGCTTTCGCGGCGGGCTGGCGCCGGGCGGCCGGCGGGTTGCCCACGCTGCGGCTCTGCAACCTCGCGGCGCTGCGGCACCCGGTCTCGGTCGACCAATATTGCGAGGCGACGCTGTCCGGCGCCCGTGCCGTGCTGGTCCGGCTGATCGGCGGCGAGCCCTATTGGCCCTATGGCGTGGCCAGCCTTCAAGACCTTGCCCGCCGCCGCGGCATCGCGCTGGCCCTGCTGCCGGCGGACGGGCGCCCCGATCCGACGCTGGACCGTTTCTCGACCCTGCCGGTGCCGCTGCTGCGCCAGCTTTCGGCGCTCTGCGACCAGGGCGGTGCGGTCGCGGCGCAGATGGCGCTGGCGGAACTGGCGCAGGCGGCAGGACTGGCCGCCGCCCCGGTCCGTGGCGAGGCCGCGATCCCGGATTTCGGCTTCTACGATCCCGACCGCGGCGTGATCGACCGCCCCGAGCCCGGCGTGCTGGTCAGCTTCTATCGCAGTTACCTGACCTCGGCCGACCTGGCGCCGGTGGATGCGATGATCCGCACCCTGCGCGCGGCGGGGCTGGCGGCGACCGGGGTCTTCGCGCCCTCGCTCAAGGCGCCGGGCTTCGCCGACTGGCTGGCGCCGCATCTGCCCGGGCTTGCGGCGGTGGTGAACCTGACCGCCTTTTCGGCCCGCGACGATGCGGGCGCGACGCCCTTTGACGCCGCAGACTGCCCGGTCTTCCAGGTGGCGCTGTCCACCGCGCCGCGCACCCTTTGGGCAGCCGAGGAGCGCGGCCTTTCCGCCGCCGACCTGGCCATGCATGTCGTGCTGCCCGAGGTCGATGGCCGCATCTTCCTGGGCGCGATCAGCTTCAAGGAACCGCAAGAGCGCGACCCCGACCTGCAATTCGCCCGTGTGATCCATGCCCCCGATATGGGCCGCATCGAGGCCGCGGTGGCGCGCATCAAGGCCTGGCTCGGCCTGCCGGCGCCGCGGCGGGCGGTGGTGTTGTCCACCTATCCCGGCAAGGCGCATCAGCTCGCCCATGCGGTGGGGCTGGACGCGCTGGCATCCTGCGGCGCGATCCTCGGGCTTACGCATGACGACCTGGGTCAACGGCTGACCACCGAGCGCGTCCACTGGCCGCTTTCGGATTACCGGCAGGCGCTGGCCCGCCTGCCGCGACGCCTGCAGGACGACCTGCAGGCGGCATGGGGCGAGCCGCCGGCCGAGGGCTTCCATTTCGCCGCCCTCCGCCACGGCGCCGACCTGATCGCCCTGCAACCCGAACGCGGCGAGGTGAAGACCCGCGCCGACGACTACCACGACCTGACCCGCACGCCGCGCCACGACTACGTCGCCTTCTACCTCTGGCTGCGGACGCGAGCGGAGGTCCTGATCCACATGGGCGCGCATGGCACGCTGGAATGGCTGCCGGGGAAATCCGTGGCGCTGTCGGACGAATGCTGGCCCGAGGCGCTGCTGGCCGACCTGCCGGTGATCTATCCCTTCATTGTCAACGACCCGGGCGAGGCCGCGCAGGCCAAGCGCCGGCTTTCGGCCGTGACGCTGGGCCACCTGCCGCCGCCGCTGGTCGACTCCGCCATCCCCGAGAACCTGGCGCATCTGGAACGGCTGCTGGACGAATATTCCACCGCCGACGGGCTGGACCCGCGCCGCCGAGACCGGCTGATCGCGGCCATCCGCGACGAGGCCCGCGCGGCAGGGGTGGAATCCGACCTGGGCCTGCCCCCCGACGCCGCGGCCGCCGAGGCGATCCCGCTGATCGACCGCTTCCTCTGCGACTTGAAGGACAGCCGCTTCGGCGACGGGCTGCACGTCTATGGCACCGCCGCGGGCGAAACCGAGGGGCTGGCCCGCGCGCTCTCGGGGCGTCGCGTGGTGCCTGGCCCCTCCGGCTCGCCGGCGCGAGGGCGGCTGGACGTGCTGCCGACCGGGCGCAACCTTTATGCCGTCGATCCGCGCGCCGTGCCCAGCCGCAATGCCCATGCCCAAGGGGTGAAGCTGGCCGAGGAGCTGCTGCGCCGCCACCTGCAGGACCATGGCGACTGGCCGAAAGGCCTGGTCGTGGACCTGTGGGGCAGCGCCACCATGCGCACGGCGGGCGAGGAATTCGCCATGGCGCTGCATCTGGCCGGCCTCTGCCCGCGCTGGGACGGCGCCTCGGGCCGCGTCACCGGCATTGAGATCCTGCCGCTGGCCGAACTGGGCCGGCCGCGCATCGACGTGACGTTGCGGGTCTCGGGCCTGTTCCGCGACATCTTCCCCGGCCTCGCGCAGCTGTTCGAGACCGGGGCCGCGGCGCTCTCCGCCCGCGACGAGGCCCCCGCGGACAATCCCTATCGCACCCGCACCCCGCGCGTCTTCGGCCCGAAACCGGGGCTCTACGGCCTCGGCCTTGCCGATCTGGCCGAAACCTTCACCGAGGAGGCCCGGCAGGCGGCGGGCGAGGCATGGCTGGCCGCTTCGAGCCACGCCATCGCCGCCGATGGCCGGATCAGCCACCAGCCACAGGCGATCCGCGACCGGCTGGCCGGGGCCGACGCCTTCGTCCACGCGCAGGACCTGCCGGAATCCGACCTGCTTCTGGCCGGCGACCATGCCGCGCATGAGGCGGGCTTCGCCGCCGCCATGGCCCGAATCGGCGCGCCGGCGCCGGCGCTCTACCACCTCGACGCCACCCGCCCCGGCCAGCCCCGCGCCCGGACCCTGGCCGAGGAAATCGCCCGCGTCACCCGCGCCCGCGCCGCCAATCCGGCCTGGGCCGACGGCATGATGCGGCACGGGTTCCGCGGCGCGGCCGAGATCGCGGCGACGCTCGACCACATGGCCGCCTTCGCCAATCTGGCCGGGGTGGTGCCCGGGCATCTTTTCGACCTCTATCACGACGCGACTCTGGGCCGGCCCGAGGTCCTGGCCTTCATGCAGCGCGAAAACCCCGCCGCGCTGGCCGCCATGCGCGCGCTCTTCACGCGGCTGCTCGATGCGGGCCTCTGGACCACGCGGCGCAACTCGGTGCTGGCCGGGGCGGCGCCATGAGCTTCGCGGTCAAGGGCTGGTGCCCCGGCGCATTGCGGCCGATGGCCTCCGGCGACGGGCTGGTCCTGCGCATCCGCGCCCGCAACGGCCGGCTGGAACCCGGACAGGCGCAGGCCATTGCCGACCTGTCCTGGAGCCATGGCAACGGCCTGATGGACCTGACCAGCCGCGCCAACCTGCAATTGCGCGGCTTCGACGCCCGGGGCCATGGCGAGGCGACCGCCGCGCTCGCCCGCCTCGGCCTGCTCGACGACAGCCCCGAGGCCGAGGCGCGGCGCAACGTCATCCTGTCGCCCTTCGCCCCGGTGGGCGGCGCGGCCTGGCAGGCGGCCGAGGCCATCGCCCGGGCGATGATCGCGCCCGACGCGCCGCCGGTGCCCGGCAAGTTCGGCTTCGCCGTCGATGCCGAGCCGCCGGTGCTGGCGCATACGCCCGCCGACATCCGCCTGCGCCCGCAGGGCGCGGGCTGGCTGGTCCTGCCCGATGGCGGCGACTGGGCG